>JBFMAJ010000012.1:0-19133 GCA_040755775.1 Nitrospirota bacterium | reverse complement strand
GGCAATTCATAATCGCTCAAATTGAATTTCTTGCCGAAGAAACTGTAAATTTCTCCGGTTGTGCTCATGGTGTCAATCAATGAAAATGTATCGGCAAATAAACCTTCTTCGTTACACAGGTTGATTGCCAGGAACCAAGAGCGGTTGTCCGTTATATTGAGGAGCACGGAGTCACCATTGCCAAAGAGCACGGAAACGTCATTGCCGCAGAAGTTGGCCATCACGTTCATGCTACAAAAAATAGCATAACCATAGACTAAGTCCCTATATCGGCGGCATATAGGTGAGTGCTATTTCACCTATGAAACCTGCTGTGCAATTCTTAATTGGCGTTCAGAAGGATGGAGACGGTATAGATACGAATTTGACTGTTGCCGATGGTTTGGAGTCTGGAATTAGTCACTGCAATGTCAGGAAATCCATCACCGTCAAAATCTTCGACGGCTAGGCCGGTCGGTAGATCGGAGCTTTGTTGCCCGGAGGGATTGGGAAAATAGCTTGCGGCGGTTTGAAATGTTCCGTCACCATTGCCGAACAAGACCGAGATGCTGTCGCCGCAATAGTTCGCCGTCGACAGATCAGCGGCACCATCCTGGTCAAAGTCGCCTGAGGCGATGGCTCGGGGATTCGAACCGACATTCTCGGTCGTAGGCGCCGCAAAGAACCCGTTTCCCAGTCCTAGCAGAATTGTCACCGTATTCTGAGCTCCGATAGGGGGGCAACTGGCGCCGGCTGTGCCTTGGTTGACAATGGCCAGATCGGTGAAGACACCATCAAAATCGGTCATGGTGACGGCGGCCGGGCCGGTCCCGGCAGGGAGTGAGATTGATGTGAATGCCGTGAAGGTGCCGTCGCCATCACCCAACAAAATCCAGATGGTGTCGTCCGTCAAGTCGACGACGGCCAGATCTCGAAACACGTCGCCGTCGATGAAACCACCGGCAATGGCCCACGGGCCGCTCCCGGGCAGGGAGATCGTTTCCGTGGCGGTGAATGTTCCGTCGCCGTTTGATCCGAGGATGGTGACATCCTCGCTGAAGAAGTTGGCGACGGCGAGATCATCGCTGCCGTCGTTGTCGAAGTCGCCGGCCGCCACCGACTGAGGCGAAGTCCCGACGCCGTAGGTGGCCGGCGTGGCCGGATTGAACGAGCCGGCCCCGGTGCCCAGCAAGCTGGCCACGGTGTCGGAAGCAAAATTTACAACGGCCAGATCGGGAAGGGCGCCCGCGTCAAAAAATCCCTGGGCCAGCGACACTGGATCGCTGCCCGATGTGGAGACGGCGCCTGCCAGTGTGAGGCCCCCGGCCCCATCTCCCAGCAGCACTGACACATTGTTTGAACCTTGATTGGCCACAGCGATATCTATATCGCTATCGACGAAAGTATTAAACTGACCGATGACGAGAGCCTGAGGGTCTTCCGTTTGGCCCAGGTCAACTTCTGTTGATTGAGTGAACGTCGGAATAATCGTGATGTCCGCCGTGCCGCTGCACGCCGGATTTTCGTTGCTGGTCGCGCGAACGGTTACGGTTGCAGGGGTCGGGACGATTGGCGGCGCGTGGTAATCGGCGTCGTTGGGTCCGGTGGGATCAATGGTGCCATTGGCTGGCGGTGCGGCATCGTCCACCGACCAGGTGACGGAGTCGTCGGCCGAAAATCCGGCAACAACGGCATTGAACGCATCATCGCTTCCAGCGGGCAGCGTGAGAGGATTCGGCGTGACCGTGACGGTGATCGAAGCGCCGCCGCTGACGGTCAGCGGGACGTCCAGGCTGGGGATGCCATAGGCGGTCGCGGTAATTTGCGTCACGCCGGCGGCTACCGCCGTCGCCAGGCCGGCGCCGCTGATGGTAGCCACGCCGGTATCGGATGAATTCCAGAAAAATGGCGGCTGCACCGCCAGCGGATTATTTGAGCTGTCCTCGGCGACGGCCGTAAATTGCAGCGGCGGATCGACGCAGGTGGTCATCGACGCCGGATCGGGCGTGACGATGACATGATCGACGGGATTTGTGACGGTCAGCGTCGCGGTATCACTCATGGCAGTCCCGTTGGCCGTCGCGGTGATGATGACCGGCGCTGGATAATCGGCCGGATCGCCGCTGAAGAGCAGCGTCGCCAGGCCGCTGGAATTGACGATGACGATCGAATTATCGCTGGAGGACCAGCTAAAAGTGACCGCGCCGCAGATCTTGCCCTGCGCGTCCCGCGCGACGGCGGTGAACTGAACCGTGCCGCCGATGTCGCCGCTCGGCGAGGCCGGCGTAATCTCCACCGAGGCGACCACGCAACCGCCGCCCCCGCCGCCGCTGGTGCCTCCTCCGCCCCCGCCGCCACAAGCGGCAAGTGTAAGCACACTCAGGATGGCGATGCAGTGCCGCCAGGAAGGCGTCATGCCATTGAAGGTAGCATAAGTGCTCAAAATGTCAATGAAATCATGCGATGTTTTTGGATGACATCACGTTGTCAATGAGTCGAGTCCGGCCGATGTTGGCGGCTATGGCCAGCAGGCAGCGACCGTCCACTCGTGTCAGCGGCGCCAGCGTTGCAGGATTGCAGGCGGCCAGATAATCGAGCCGAATCAGCGGCGATTGCCTGAGGACTCGCACCATGGCGGCGCGCAGCGCGTTCGCCGATCGTTCGCCCGAGCGCAGGCGGTCCAATCCGACCTGCAGGGCTTGATGGAGCAGCACAGCCGCGCGCCGCTGCGGCGGCGTGAGGTAGCGATTGCGCGAGCTCATGGCGAGGCCGTCCGATTCACGCACCGTGGGGCAGACGGTGACGGCAACGCCAAGATGGAAGGCACGGATCAGTTCCTTGATGACCAGCGTCTGCTGATAATCTTTTCGTCCCAGAAAGAGCCGATGCGGGCGGACCAGGCTGAGCAGTTTCAGCACGACCGTGGCCACGCCGTTGAAATGGCCCGGCCGGGAGGCGCCTTCCAGGCACTCGCCGAGCGGGCCGACGGTGACCGACGGCGCGGCGCCGGTCGGGTAGATCTCCTTGACGGCCGGGACGAAGAGCAGATGGGCGCCGGCCCGCCGGCACAGCGCGGCATCCCGCCGCAGCGTGCGTGGATAGCGCCGATAATCTTCGCCCGGGCCGAACTGCGTCGGATTGACGAAAATGCTGATGACGACGATGCTGCAGCGCCGTCGCGCGGCCGCGATCAGGCTCAGGTGGCCGTCGTGCAACGCGCCCATCGTGGGGACGAAGCCGATAGTTTTCCGGGTGGTCGTGATGCGGGAAATGTGGCGTCTGAGTTGAACGGCGGTTTTGATGACCTTCATTGGAGGGTGAAGGGATCCTAACCCTTTACCCTTGGAACGTAATAATGCGTGCCCTTTTTCACCGAGGCGATCTGTTTGATGAGGTCATCCAGATCATCCGGATTGTGCACGAAGTCGATCGCCTCGGTTTGAATGACCAGGAGCGGGCTGTGCTCGTAGTGAAAGAAAAATTTGCTGTAGGCGTTGTTGATGGCATCGAGATAATCCCAGGGAATCTCTTTCTCAAACGGCCGTCCGCGCGTTTCGATCCGCTCGATCAGCGTGTCGGTGGAGGCCTGCAGATAGATCAATAAATCGGGCGTCGCCACGCGGGGGGAAAGGAGCTGATAGAGCTGATCATAGAGTGCGCGCTCTTCCTCGCTGAGCGTGACGGACGCGAAGATCTGGTCCTTGGGCAGAAAGTAATCGCAGATGGTCGTTTGCTTGAAGAGATCGAGCTGGGACAGTTCTAATTGCTGGCGGTAGCGGGAGAGCAGGAAAAAGACCTGGGCCTGAAACGCGAATCGCCGGGGATTCTCGTAAAATTTGGCCAGAAAGGGATTTTCCTCCACCTTCTCCAGCACGTACCGGGCGCCCAACCGCTCGCTGAGCAGCGCGGCCAGGCTGCTCTTGCCGACGCCGATCGGCCCCTCGATCACCAGATACCGCGCATCCATCGGCAAGCCCTACTCGTGCTGAGCCGCGGGCGAGGCCAGCTTGACCTGGTGCCGATCGGAGAGGCGTTTCAGCAGCTCATCGATGGTGAGTCGCAGCGTGGGATGCTTCAACGTGGGCGCCAGCTCCGCCAGCGGCATCAACACAAACCGCCGGAGATGGAGGCGGGGGTGCGGCAGCGTCAACTCCTCGCTCTCCATGACGGTATCCCCATGCAGCAGCAGATCGAGGTCGATGGGACGGGACAGAGCCTTCGGTTTGATCCGGATTCGCCCCATCTGTTGCTCGATGCGCAGGCATTGATGGAATAACGCCGGAGCGGAGAGCTTGGTTTGCACTTCAATGACACCGTTGATGAACCACTGCGGCCGGTCTTCCGTCACGTGAACGGCCGGATCGATGACGGGCTCGGTTTCGTACCAGGCCGACCGGCGGGTCACCGTCGTCTGCGGCAGCTTGGCCAGCGCGGCGGCCGCTTCCTCGCACCGGACGACCCGCTCGCCCTCATTCGAGCCGACGGCGATGTAGCAAAAAATGGGGTCAGAGAACATTTTTACTCCATCTAGTAACCAATACGATGAAAAATGTTCTCTGACCCCATTTTTACAGCCGTTTCATGCGATCCAGCGCTTCGGCCAAGCGCTCTTTCGAGACGGTCAGCGTCATCCGGATATAGCCTTCACCCGCTTGGCCGAAGCCATTGCCCGGCGTGGAAACGATGCCGGCCTGTTGCAGCAGCCGGGCCGTGAAGGCTGCCGACTTGATTCGACGCCCGCCGGACCCGATCGGCGTGCGGATCCAAATATAAAAGGCGGCGGCGGGCAGCTCCACATCGTAGCCGATCTGCTGCAATCCGGGCACGAACAAATCGCGCCGCTCCTGGTAGCGTTGCCGGATCGCCTCGGCGACGCCCGGAGGGCTTTCCAACGCGGCGATGCCGGCTTCCTGCACGGCTTGAAAAACACCCGAATCGAGATTGCTCTTCACTTTGCCCAGCGCGGCCAGGATCCGGCGATTGCCCACGGCAAAGCCGATGCGCCAGCCGGTCATGTTGTAGGTTTTTGACAGCGAATGAAACTCAATGCCGACCTCTTTGGCGCCGTCCACCTCAAGAAAACTGCTCGGGCGGCGGCCGTCATAGTAAATTTCCGAATAGGCCGCGTCATGGGCGACGATCAGCCGGTGCCGGCGGGCAAACGCGATGGCCTGTCGGAAAAACTCGGGCGTCGTCGTGGCGGCCGTCGGATTATTCGGATAGTTTAAAAAGCAGAGCCGCGCCCGCTTCAAGACCGACGCGGGAATGGCGCCGAAATCGGGGTGAAACCGATTCGCGTGAGTCAACGGCATGAAATGGGGGCGGCCGCCGGCAAATTGCGTGGCCACCGAGTAGACCGGATAGCCGGGACTCGGCACCAGGACCACGTCGCCGGGATTGATCACGCCCAACGGCAGATGGCCGATGCCCTCCTTGGAGCCGATCAGCGTCAGCACCTCGGTGTGCGGATCGAGCGTCACGTTGAAGCGCTCCCGATACCAGCGGGCCACCGCCTCGCGAAAGCGCAGCATGCCCTCATACGAGGGGTATTGGTGGTGCTGGGGGTTTTCCGACGCCTCTTTCAGCCGTTCGATGATGTTCGGCGGCGTGGGTTGATCGGGATCGCCGACGCCCAAATTGATGATATCGACGCCCTTGCGGATCGCCTCTTGCTTCATCTTGTCGATGGCCGCAAAGAGGTAGGGCGGCAATTGCTCGATCCGGTCGGCGGGGCTGAACGTTGCTGATCGTTTCTGTTTCATCTTAGCCTTTGCTTTTGTTGTTCAGCAGATCTTGCATCGAGTAAAGCCCCGGCGGCTGATCGACGATCCAGCGGGCCGCCAGCAGGGCGCCCTGCGCGAAGTTGTCCCGGCTGGCGGCCCGGTGCGTCAGCTCCAGCCGCTCGCCGGCGCCCGCGAAGAGCACGGTATGGTCGCCGACGATGTCGCCCCCGCGGATCGACTGGATGCCGATCTGCCCGGTCTGCCGGGCCGCTTCGCGGCCCTGGCGGGCGTAGACCGCCGCCTGCTCCAGCGTCCGTCCAAAGGCTTCGGCCAGCAGGCGCGCCAGATGGAGGGCCGTGCCGCTGGGCGCATCCTTCTTCATCCGATGGTGCGCTTCGGTGATTTCAATATCGTACGACGGCCCGAGCGTCTTGGCCGCCTGCACCGACAATTGAAAGAGCAGATTGACGCCGATGCTCATGTTGGGCGAATAGAGGAGCGCCACCTTTTTGGCCGCTGATGTCAGCGCCTTGCGCTGGCTGTCGGTCAGCCCGGTGGTGCCGATCACCAGCGGCACGCCGGCGCCAGCCGCCAGCGCCGAGGTTTCCGCGGTCACCTCGGGCGCGGTAAAGTCGATGACGACGCCGCCCTGCTTCAACGCCCGCGGCAGATCGGGCGTGATCGTCACGCCCATTTTCTCCCCGCCGGCCGCCTCGCCGGCGTCCCGGCCGATCGCCGCGTGGGCCTTGTACTCGATGGCGGCGGCCAGCCTCAGCTCTTGGTGGCCGCGCAGCAATGAAATGATCTGGGCGCCCATCCGGCCGGCGGCGCCCATGACGATGACGGGAATCATGGTTCGACGGGGCTCACCACAGGCGCGATCAGTCCATGGCGCCGCAGCGCTTCGGTCAATTTCTGCTTCGTCTCCGGCTGCATGGCGCAGAGCGGCAGGCGCAGCTCGCCGCCGCACTTGCCCATGAGGGCCAGGGCCGTTTTGACCGGAATAGGATTCGTTTCCAGGAAGAGCGCGTTGGTCAGCGGCAGCAGCCGGCGGTGCATCGTGCGGGCTTGGGCAAAATCCCCCTTGGCGGCCGACGTGATGAGGGCGGCGGTCTCGCGCGGCGCGACGTTGGCCACGACCGACACGGCCCCCTGGCCGCCCAGCGCCATCATCGGCAGCGTCATCGCGTCGTCGCCGGAGAGCACGCTCAGCCGGTCGCCGCACAGTTGCAGCACTTCGTCAATCTGCTGGATGGAGCCGGAGCCCTCCTTGATCGACACGATCGTTGGAATGTGCGCCAGCCGGGCGACCGTGGCGGGGAGCATGTTCACCGAGGTGCGCCCCGGAATGTTGTAGAGCATCAGAGGCAGATCGACCGATTCGGCGATGCTCCGGTAATGCTGGTAGAGTCCTTCCTGCGTGGGCTTGTTGTAGTAGGGGGTGATCAGCAACGCGCCGTCGGCGCCCGCCTGCTTGGCGTGGCGGGTCAGCGCGATCGCCTCCTCGGTGCTGTTGGAGCCGGTGCCCGCGATCACCGGCACGCGGCGATTGACCGCACTGATCGTGAACTCGATCACGCGCTGATGCTCTTGATGGCTGAGCGTGGCCGATTCGCCCGTCGTGCCGCACGGCACGATCCCGTGGGTGCCCTCGGCGATCTGCCAGTCGATCAGCCGGCCCAGCGCCTGCTCATCGAGCTTGCCGTTGCGAAACGGCGTCACGATGGCGACGAGTGATCCCTTGAACATTGCGCGCTCCTTATCCTAATACTCCCACGCCTCTTCGCCCATTTCCCCGTCGTAGACAACTCTGGCGTCGCCGGCCAGATAGATGTCGCGGAATCGGCCCTGTTCCTGCGAAAAGGTTACGGTCAATGGATGGCCGCCCTGGGGCAGCAGCGTGATGGGACTCTTGGCCTGCGCGACGGTGGCGGCCACCAGGGCCGCGGCGACGGCGCCGGTGCCGCAGGCCAGCGTCTCATCTTCGACGCCGCGCTCATAGGTGCGGATGCGCAGATGGTGCGCGTCGAGCCGGTGGATCACGTTCACGTTGGTGCCGGCCGGCTGGAACAGCTCGTGATGGCGGCTCTTGCGCCCCAGCGGCAGCAGATCGACCGCGTCCACGTCGGACACCAGATAGACCAAGTGGGGCACCCCCGTATTGACGAAGTGGCCTTCATGCGTGGCGCCATCGATCGGCACTTTCAGGCCCCAGCGGAAATCGGCCGGATCGGTGAAGCGGATTTTGACCTCATCGTTGATGATTTCGGCCTGGATCAGGCCGGCCGGCGTCTCAAAGACCATCGCCGCCTTTGCGATGCCCTTCAGATAGGCGAACCGGGCCGCGCAGCGCCCGCCGTTGCCGCTCATCTCGGCCGGGCTGCCGTCGGCGTTAAACAGCCGCCAGCGGAAATCGGCCTGCTGCGATTGGGACGGCAACTCGATCAGGATGACGCCGTCCGCGCCGACCGACAGGCGGTGGGCGCAGATTTTCCGGATCCACTCGGAGAGCGACGCTTCGGGCAAAAAGGGGCGGCGATGATCGATCAGGATGAAATCATTGCCGCTGCCGGTCAGCTTGGTGAAGGGGATTTTCATTGCGTCCCCATCGTAGCAAAGGGAAGAAAGAGTTGTCTAGCGCGCGGCCAGCGCTTCGCCCCGGATCAGATCCCGGTAAGTTTCCCGCCGCCGGATCACTGTAAACCGGGAGCCGCGCACCAGCACCTCCGCGGCCCGCGGCCGGGCATTGTAGTTGGAGGCCATCGCAAAGCCGTAGGCCCCGGCGCTCATCACGGCCAGCAGATCGCCCGGCCGGCATTCCGGCAGTCGGCGGTTCTTGGCCAGAAAATCGCCCGATTCGCAGATCGGGCCCACTACGTCCACCGCTCCGGCGCGGCCGCCTCTTCGCTGGACCGGCCGGATCTCGTGGTAGGCGTCATACAGGCTGGGTCGGATCAGATCGTTCATCCCGGCATCCACCACGACGAACGGGTGGGGATGGCCTTCCTTGACGTAGAGCACGCGGGTCAGCAGGATGCCGGCGTTGCCGACGATGACGCGCCCCGGTTCGAAGATCAGCGTGCAGCCCGTGGCATTCAGCCAGGGCTTGAGCAGCGGCGTGAGCGCCGCCGCCAGGGCGCGCGGATGGGGCGGCGATTCCGATTCATACGTGATCCCCAGGCCGCCGCCTAAATCGAGATAACGAATTTCAACCCGCTCGGCCCGCAGCCGTTCGATGAGGCGCAGCACCTTGGCAACAGCGTCGAGGAACGGGCCCAGTTGCGTGATCTGCGAGCCGATGTGCGCGTGCACGCCGACGACGTTCAGATGGCGCAAGCGGGCCGCGGTCCGGTAAAAGTCGAGCGCCTGCCGGATGTTGACGCCGAACTTGCTCTTTTTCAGCCCGGTCGAAATATAGGGATGGGTTTTGGGATCGATATCAGGGTTCACCCGGAGCGCCACCCGGGCGCGCCGCCGGCGCTGGCGGGCGATCCGGTTCAACAGTTCCAGCTCTTGGTGCGACTCCACGTTGAACATGAGAATATCGGCCTGCAGGGCGTCATGGATTTCCTGCGCCTGCTTGCCGACGCCGGCAAAGACGATTTTCCCCGGATCGACGCCGGCGGCCAGCGCGCGGTAGAGCTCGCCGCCGGAGACGACGTCGGCGCCGCCGCCTTCATCGGCGAAAATTTTCAGAATGGCCAGATTGGAATTGGCTTTGACGGCAAACGCGGTCAGGTGGGGCAGCGCGGCAAAGGCGCCGTCAAACGCCCGGAAATGCTGCCGGAGCGTCCGCTCGCTGTAGACATAGCAGGGCGTGCCCACGGCGCGGACTATTCGCGGGAGGGGTACTTCCTCGCACCAGAGTGCGCGGTGGCGATATTGAAAAGCGTGCATAGGAAACAAGCGGCTAGGCGGTTAGGTTAAGCACTCTTCCAGCTACTCAGCTACCCAACGAGCTAGTGGGCCTTCGTGAGAGACATTAAAGCTGACTGCGTAGATACTCCGCATTGAACTTCAGCAACGCCCAGGCCTCCGGCCGCAGATGCTTGCCGCTGGGGCAACCGTCATGCGTCGCGCAGCCCTGAGCGTTGACTTCATTGAGAAAGGCGGCCAGCACGTTTGCCGCAGCTTTGGGTTCGCCCGCTTCAAGTTTTTTCTTCACCTGGTCCAATTTCACATCAAGGCTGTTTTCCGCCCCTTTATTCGTAATCCAGCCTAACGTGCCCGCTTGGTGTTTCAGCTCGATCAGATAACTCAGAAAGTCCAGTGCGACAAACTGAGCCGGCGGCGCGGTGGGGCCGAGGGTTTTGCCCTTGAAAGCGACGTTGTCTCTTGTTGCCTTGATCTGTTCACCGGTAATCTCACCTTCTTCGGAAGGTGGAACTATATCTGGCTCTATGATGAAATCTCGCAAGCCGGGCAACCCTCTACTTGTGATCTGAAACCCGCTGAGGGTATAACCTGGGAAGATCATGTATTGATCATCATTTGCTCCCCACCCACATTGCCCACGAACACTAACACCTGAATTCCAGTTCGGTGGTGAAAACAACCCAACAGGAATCATCTTGGGCGTCGTGGGTTTTGATAAAATCAGCGCAGAACTATGCCTCGCATAACCAGGACCATTCACCAAACCTTCACTGCTCAGCTCAACACTGCCCTCCGGCTTTGTAATATCAATATCAAACAACCAGATCTGGCCGGTATTGGTCTGACCGCTGGTTATGGTATACCAATAAGTATAAATACCATCAGTAAGCGCCATTTCCGTCTTAAGCGTCGTTTCACCTATGTTCGGTAATTCACCACCCCAATAAGTTTCAGCAAAAGCTGTGACCGTCAGTCCAACTAAACCAATGATGAACGAGAAGATTAGCTTGTTCATTTGATTCTCCCTTTTTCAAGGAAACTCATAGTGTATTCGATTCACTTCATAGCGGATACCATCTTGCCGTTCGGCAAACCTATTTAGGAGTTTTTCTTGTGGTCCCAGATCTATATCTACGCTTTTCCCAGTGCGATGCCACTTATGCCCTCCTTTCGGGGCATTTGCACAGGTATCGGCAATGTTAAAAGTCCCACAAATGTCAAACATCCCGCCCCATTCCAGACTCATATCGTTGATCCCGATCCCAACACCGGTCGCTTCAAAATAATCCTCAGCCATCCTGGCAACCGCGTTAATCGTCTGCTGCACCCCATAGTGGTTCCCGTCATGCTCGTTGGTCTGTCCTGTCAGCCGCCACGCCCCCGTCAGACTCACCGGCATATTCGTCGTAATTTCAGGCACCCTGACCATGATCTCTGCTTCAGCCTGTTGGGCGGTTTCGATGATAGTGGCCCTAATCTTTTCCTGTCCAGAAATCTCCCCCGAGGTGTAAACCACCTGATCCGAGCATGTGGTTTCTCCAGTCGATATAAGGCAGGTCGCGGGGTTCACCGTGCCCGCTCGGTCTCCGAGATGCACGCCATGATCATGCCCTTTGGCCTCCACGGGTTCTACCCTGAAATGTATGGTGCAGCCGCCAGGCGGAGCTGGCTCGTTGACCGTCGCCGTGACCTGAACCTGGGTAGTCCCACCGGTTCCACCACCGCCGGTCGGGATAACCGGCCACACCTCGGTAGGAGACAGGTCCACCTTGACCCCCCGGCAGCCGGCAGGCTCAAAGGTCGCGGTGACCGACTTATCGGCGTCCATGAGCACCATGCAAGGGCCAGTGTCCGAACACGCCCCCGACCAGCCGACAAACCTGGAATCACTCACGGCGGTGGCCATAAGGGTGACTGACGCACCGCCATTGAACGCCGCTGTACAGGCAGCGCCGCAGTCGATGCCGGCGGGAACAGATGTCACAACCCCGAAGCCGTTGCCCACTTTGTTCACGGTGAGTATATGCAGAGGTGCTCCAACCGTCAACATATACGTTGCCGTTCGTACTGACCCCCGATCCCCCGTCGCGGTAATTGTGACAGGATAAATTCCCGGGGTCACAAAGTCTTCGCCGCCTGCGGCAAACGTCAATAACCGAGGAAGACAGGTAACCGGACACGGGCGAGTGGGAGAAAACGAGGCTGTGACCCCTGGAGGTAACCCGGACACGGAAAACTCAACCTGTTCTCTGAGCCCAGCGATCAGGATGGCCGTTACGGTCGTTTCAATGCTGCTCTCGAAATTGAGCCGACCCGCACTTGGAGAGGCTGTGACCGAGAAGTCTGCGCCCACGATGGATATGAGAAATGTTGCGGTTGCTCGTTTGCCATCGCCCTCGGCCACCACTGCGATCGTGTGGGTGCCGGCGATTTCGTAGCTATTCGCGGCCGGCATTGATAAGGTTAACGTCGTCGAACAGGTGATGCTGCAGGCTGGCGGGGAAAAACTGGCTGTGATGCCGAGGGGCACTTGTTGAGCGGAAAATGTCACAAACGCAACAGACCCGCCGGCATCCGAGGCTGCTGTGACCGTTGATGTGACACTGCCGCCAAAGTTTATATTCAGGACATCCGGCGATGGGGCAGTGGCCGTCAGGATGATGCTATGCGCCGCATCAGCGGACACTGCAAACAGCGCCAGGACGCCGAAGCACATCACCCAGATCGCGGGGAAGAGAGTTTGACAAGACCTTCTGTCCAAAGATAAAAGGCCCCAGGGCGCCGGGTTTAATCCAGCGGGAGTTCCCCGCCTGTGAAGGCGGGGGTATCTACCTACCTGTTTCCTCCGACAGCAACTCGCTGCCGGTGAGGGCCAGGCGCTCCAGGGCGCTGTGGTAGGCCTGTTTGAGATGGACGAAGCGGACCGTGACCGGCGGCGCCAACTGGGAGATCCATTTGCGGTCGAGCAGCATCGAGATGGCGCCCGGCGTGGCATGCCGCAGGTGTTGGCAATTGATCACCAGGTCCAGCCGGGTCTGCGCGGCGGCGTCGCGCAATTTGCCGATCAGTTGTTTGGCGTTCAAATGATCGAGCGTGCCCTCCAGGTCGATGAGCAGCGCCTTCAGGCTCTCGGCCTTCCGCGCCTTGACCCGCAGAATCCGGTCGATCTGCTGGGAGACGTTGTCCGCGGCCGAGCGGAGCGCGTTCAGCGCATTGGGAATCAATTCCTCCTGTTTGACCGACGCCAGGGCGGGAAATTGCGTCTGCAGCGCCCGGATGGCTCGGCCCGCCGGCGTAATCTGCCCCTTCGGCGTGGTCCGGTAGATCAACTGGCGGAAGCGGCGGTTCATCTCCCACCGGGCAATAAAGCGCTGCTGGGTGGCCATGATTCGCGTCAGGATCGACGGATAAGAGTAGAACGCCTGGTT
Organism: Nitrospirota bacterium; assembly: GCA_040755775.1. Taxonomy (GTDB): domain Bacteria; phylum Nitrospirota; class Nitrospiria; order JACQCE01; family JACQCE01; genus JBFMAJ01. The sequence goes on along the minus strand of JBFMAJ010000012.1, from coordinate 6,127 downwards.
GGCCCAGAAGAAGCCCTCGAGCAACGTTTCCGGCTTCATGCGCTTGGGCTGATAGACGACGTGCTTGCCGTCATAATGCGACCAGTCCCAGTCGAAGATCCGCCCTTCGGCCTTCATTCGCTCGAAGAGCGCCGTGCCCGGCAGCGGGGTCAGGACGTTCATGTAGGCCAGCTCCACCCGGCACTTGATGAGAAATTCCACCGTATTTTCGAAGACCGACTCATCGTCGCCATCCGATCCGAAGATGACCCCCGGATTGACCATGATGCCGTGGTCGTGGAAGCACTTGATCTGGTCGGCGTAGTTTTTCTCCTGGTTGAACGGCTTGTTCATTTCCGCCAGCACGTCGCTGCTGATCGATTCCATGCCGACGAACATCGCCACGCAGCCGCTGTCGGCCGCCAGCTTCACCATCTCCGGCTCGTTGCCGAGAAAGAGGGTGCACTGGGCGCCCCACTTGATGTTCAGCTCCTTCAGCGCCGTCCAGAGCTTCTTGCAGTAGGCGCGGTTGGAGTTGTGCAGATCGTCGACGAAGGCGAAGATCGTGCCGTCTTCCAGGCCGGTCATCACGCGCAGCGCGGTGCCGATCCGGTGCCAGGCCGGGCCGGTCGTCATTTTATCAACGATGAGGTTGCGGCGCCAGGCCTTGAGCCGCTGAATTTCGTCGACTACGTCCTCCACGAGCCGCCGGCGGGAGCTCTTGCCGTTGAATGGCGAGACGCTGCAGAATTCGCAGTCGAAGTGGCAGCCCCGGGTCGTTTGAATGCACTGGTTGGTCATGTAGGAGCCGTGGGGCAGCAGATCGACGCGGGGATGGGGATAGTCCTCCATCGTCGGATAGGGGCCCATCTCGTAGAGGGGCTTCAGCCCGCCCTGCTCGAAGTCGTGGATGATCTGCGGCCAGAGCTCGTCGGCCTCGAATTTCACCACCGCGTCGGCGTGGCGACCGGCCTCCTCCGGGCAGTACGTGGCGTGCGTGCCCCCCAGGCAGACCTTCACGCCGCGGGCGCGGAACTGATCGGCGATCTCGTACGCCCTCGGGGTATAACAGGTCATTTGCGTCGAGAGGCCGACCAGCAGGTGGTCGGCGCCGATTTCGCGAATCGCCTGGTCGATCAAGGCGGGGGTGACGATCGTGCGGCTTTCGTCGATGATGCGGACGTCCCAGTGGCGGGGCGTCCGGGCCGCGATCACGGGCAAGGACAATTTGGGAAACCAGATGGCCCGCATCTCATAATCGTTCATGCGGTAGGGATTGTCTTCGGGATAAGGATCGATCAAGAGCAGGCGATAACGCCCGTGCGGACGGCTGCCCGCATCGGTCGCCCAGACCGGGTCCACGTGAAGCGCTACCGATGAGACCGATGCGTCGGCCATAGATTCACCTATTCAGAAAACGGTTGAAAAGATTGCGGCTGCTTTTCCGGCGGAAGCGGATCACCTTTTTTACCACAACCGGGGGCCAAGCACAAGGAAATAATGAGAAACAGGGTAAAGGGTAAAGGGTGAAGGGTAAGGGCAGCTGATCCGGTAATTTTGAGTGCAATGCCCACAAGGCCCTCTTTCGGATTTCCTTTACCCATTACCCTGCACCCCTCACCCTCGTCGCTCCAGCTCTTTAATTCGCGCCGCCACTTGCGCCCATGCGGTGGAGCCCGGTTGATTTTTCCGGGCCAACGACTGCTCGAGGGTCAGATAGGCTTTCAGATCCGGCCCGAACTGCTTGGAGAAGCGGCGCCATTCGGCGAGGCTCAGCGCGCTGAGCGCTTTGTTCCGCTCCAGGGCGTAACGGACGGCCTGACCGACCGCCGTGTGCGCTTGGCGGAACGGCACCCCCTTGAGCACCAAATAATCGGCCAGATCGGTGGCCAGCAGGAAGCTGTCGGCCGCGGCCTGCTCCAATCGTGTCCGGTGGACGGTGACGCCGGGCAGCAGCCGCAGCAGCACGACCAATGTCGATTTGGCCGTATCGGCGGCGTCGAAGAGCGGCGGCTTGTCCTCCTGCAGGTCGCGGTTGTAACTGAGGGGCAGCCCCTTCATGACCGTCAACAGCGCGACCAGCGCGCCGAAGACCCGGCCGCTTTTGCCGCGCACCAACTCGGCCACGTCCGGGTTTTTCTTCTGCGGCATCATGCTGCTGCCCGTGCAGGCGCTGTCGGGCAGCTCGATGAAGCCGAACTCTTCCGACGACCAGAGCACGAGCTCCTCGCCCAGGCGGGAGAGGTGAACCATCAGCAGTGAGGCCGCGGAAAGAAATTCGATGAGAAAATCCCGGTCGCTGACGGCATCCAGGCTGTTTGTGCTGACGGCGGGAAAGCCCAGCAATTCGGCCAGCCGGTTGCGCGGAATCGGGTAGTTGGTGCCGGCCAGCGCGCCGGCGCCCAGCGGCAGGCAGAGCGCGCGCTTGAGCGCGTCGTTGAACCGGCCGTAGTCGCGCTCCAACATGTCGTGGTAGGCCAGCCAGTGGTGGCTCAGCAGGACCGGCTGGGCCCGCTGCAGATGGGTGTAACCGGGCATGGAAATGCCCAAGTGCGTTTTGGCCTGCTGCACGAGCGTTTGCTGCAATGCGCGGATCAGGCCCATCACGGCCGTGCTCTCCTCGCGCACGTAGAGGCGCAGGTCGAGCGCCACCTGATCGTTCCGGCTGCGGGCGGTGTGCAGCTTGGCCCCGGTCGGGCCGATCCGCTCGGTCAGCCGCCGCTCGATCGCCATGTGGATGTCTTCGTCGGCGGGTGAGAACGCCATCCGGCCGGCGGTGATTTCCTCCTCGATGGCGCTCAAACCGGCGCGGATCTGCTCGGCCTCCTGCTCCGACAGCAGGCCCGCTTCATGCAGCGCCTGGCAATGCGCGATGCTGCCCGTGATGTCGTGCTTGTAGAGGCGGCGGTCGAAGGGCAGCGAGGCCGTGAACTGCTCGATCACCGGATCGGTCTCGGCCAGCCGGCCGGCCCAGGCCTTGGCCGGCGCGGCCGTGCGCCGAGCGCTTGCCGCCCGCGATTTCGGCGGCGGCGGCCGTCGTTTGAGCTTCCGTCCTTTACCCTTCACCGTTTACCCCTTACCCTTTTTCTTCTTCGTTTGCAGCCGCAACCGCAGCGCATTGAGCCGGATGAAGCCCGAGGCGTCACGTTGATCAAAGCCCTCGCCCTTCTCGAACGTCGCCAACGACGGCTGATAGAGCGAGGCCGGCGCTTTGCGGCCGACCACGGCCGCGTGGCCCTTGAAGAGCCGCAGCCGGGCCGTGCCGGTCACGGGCGCCTGGGCTTGATCGATCGCCGCCTGCAGCATGGCGCGTTCCGGCGAGAACCAGTAGCCGTAGTAGACCAATTCGGCGTAGCGGGGGATCAGGCTGTCGCGCAGGTGGAGCACTTCCCGGTCGAGCGTCAGCGATTCGACCGCGCGGTGGGCCAGATGGAGCAGCGTGCCGCCGGGCGTCTCGTAGACGCCGCGCGATTTGATGCCCACGTAGCGGTTCTCCACCAGATCGACCCGGCCGATGCCGTGCTCGGCGCCCAGCGCGTTGAGCCGCTCCAGCAGCGCGACGGGCGCCAGCGGCTTGCCGTTCAGCGAGACGGGATCGCCGGCCTGATAGCCGATCTCGATCACGGCCGGCCGGTCGGGTGCCGCTTGCGGCGAGCGGGTCCAACTGAAGAGCTCTTCGGGCGGCTCGGCCCAGGGATCCTCCAGGATGCCGCCCTCATAGCTGACGTGGAAGAGGTTCCGGTCGATGCTGTAGGGCTTCGCCTTGGTGGCAGCGACCGGGATGTCGTAGCGCTGGGCATAGTCGATCAACGCCTGCCTCGAATCAAACGCCCATTCCCGCCAGGGGGCGACGATCGACAGCTCTGGCGCGAGCGCCTGATAGGTGAACTCGAATCGCAATTGGTCGTTGCCCTTGCCGGTGGCGCCGTGGGCGACGGCGTCGGCCCGCTCTTTGCGCGCCAGCTCCACCTGAGCGCCGGCGATCAAGGGCCGGGCGATGGAGGTGCCCAGCAGGTAGCTCCCCTCATAGACGGCGTTGGCCCGCAGCATGGGCAGCAGGTAGTCGCGCGCGAAGCGGTCGCGCAAATCCTGCACCACCGCTTTGACGGCGCCGCTTTTGACCGCCTTGTCGCGGATGGCGCCCATCTCTTCCTGCTGGCCGATGTCGGCGCAGAAGGCGATGACGTCGCAGCGGTACCGCTCCTTCAGCCAGGGGATGGCGACGGAGGTATCGAGGCCGCCCGAGTAGGCGAGGACGATTTTTTTGATGGCGCTCATGCCCGCCTTAGCAGCCATTCCAGGATCGCCTTCTGCATGTGCAGCCGGTTCTCGGCCTGCTGGAAAATCCGCGCACGCGGGCTATCCATCACCTCGTCGGTGATCTCCTCCCCGCGGTGGGCCGGCAGGCAGTGCAGCACGATCGCCTCCGGCCGGGCGAGTTTGACGAGCGAGCGGTTCAGTTGAAACGCGCGGAACAGCTTCCGCCGCCGGGCGGCCTGCCGTTCCTGGCCCATGCTGGTCCAGACGTCGGTGTAGAGTACGTCGCTGTCCCGGGCCGCCGAGGCCGGATCGGTCGTCAGCTCGACGATTGCGCCGGTCGCTTTCGCGTCGCGCCGCGCGCGCGCCAGAATCGACTCATTCGGCCCGTGGCCTTTGGGGCAGGCCAGCGTGATGGAGAGGCCGGTCCGCGCCGCCGCTTCAACCAGCGAATGCGCCACATTGTTCCCATCCCCGATGTAGGCCAGCTTGACGCCGCGCAGGCGGCCGAGGGCCTCGGTGATCGTCAGTAGATCGGAGAGCGCCTGGCAGGGATGATGCAGATCGGTCAAGCCGTTGATCACGGGAATCGCGGCATGCGCCGCCCATTCCTCCAGCGTGGCCTGATCGAACGTCCGGATGACCAGGCCGTCCAGATAGCCCGACAGCACGCGGGCCGTATCGGCGATCGGCTCGCCCCGGCCCAGTTGCAGCTCGTCGGCGGAGAGAAACAGCGAGTGGCCGCCCAGTTGGGTCATGGCGACCTCGAACGAAATCCGGGTGCGAGTGGACGCTTTCTGGAAGATCAGCCCCAGGGTTTTCCCGCGCAAGGGCGTGCCCGATGAGCCGGAGGCCTCCTTTTTCAGGATCGCAGCTCGATCAAGGAACTGAGCGACCTGGTCGCTGGACAGATCGGCGACGCTCAACAGATGGCGGGGAAAAATGGGGACAGATTTATTTTTCAATCGCGCGCACCATTTCTGTGATCAGGGTCACCCGACAAAAATAAATCTGTCCCCATTTTTCCTTATGCTTCCGCGGCGGAGAGCACCCGGTCGATGACGGCGACGGCCTCATCGATGTCGTGGCGCGTGACGATCAGCGGGGGCACCAGCCGCAGCACGCGCTCGGCCGTCACGTTGATGAGGAGCCCCGCCGCCTGGCAGGCCTCCATGATCGGCCGGCCGGCGGTGAGCAGCTCGATGCCGACCAGCAGCCCTTTCCCCCGCACGTCGGCAATGGCCGACCGGCGCGATCGCAACACCTGCAGCTTGCCCATCAAATAATCGCCCATCTCATGGCAGAGGGTCAGCAGTCCCTCCTGGCGAATCACCTCCAGGGTCGCCAGCGCCGCCGCGCAGACCAGCGGATTGCCCCCGAAGGTGCTGGCATGGCTGCCCGGGGTAAAGACCTCCGCGACCGGGCGCGTGGCCAGCATCGCCCCGATGGGGAGCCCCCCGCCGAGCCCCTTGGCGAGCGTCATGATGTCGGGAGCGGCCGACTCATGCTCGTAGGCGAAGAGGCGACCGGTGCGCCCCATGCCGGTTTGCACTTCATCCAAGATCAGCAGAATGTTTTGCTCGGTGCAGAGCCGGCGCAACCCCGCCAAATAGCCGGGATGCGGCACGCGGACGCCGCCTTCCCCCTGCAGCGGCTCGACCAGAATCGCCGCCGTCTTGGGGCCGATGGCGCCGGCCATGGCCTCCAGATCGTCGTAAGGGACGTGGCGGAATCCGGGCACGAGCGGCTCAAATCCCTTCTGGAGCTTGGTCTGGCCGGTGGCCGACAGAGCGGCCAGGGTGCGACCATGGAAGGAGCCGTCGGTCGCGAGGATTTCATATGCCTGTTCGCCGCGATGCTGCTTGGCCCATTTGCGGGCCAGCTTGATCGC
>JBFMAJ010000011.1:0-19407 GCA_040755775.1 Nitrospirota bacterium | reverse complement strand
CGTGATCCCAGGACGTCGTGCCCGACTGATAACGGCCGGCCCAGAAGGCAGGCCCAACCTCCTCTTCCTTCCGGCCGACGTGCGTGTAAACTTTTTTCTCAGCGGCCATTCACTTGCACTCGGTCCGGCCGATTGCTATGCTAGCCGGCATGTCCGAATCCATCGATTCGATCATCGAGCAGCTCCGCCGGGCGACTTCCCGCGAGCGGGAGCTCTTCGCCATGCTGGCCGCGCTGATCGAGCATGGAGATGAGAAAAGTCTGCGGGCGGTCGAGATGAATCTGCGCAGCCTGATGAAAGAAACCCGCAAGTCGCCGATTCCCTGGGAAAACCGCCAGCCGGGCAATTTCGATCCGCCGGATGATTGATGTGGGGCAATTCATGAATTGCCCCTACGATTCCGGATTACAACCGTAACGGTTAATCGGCGTTAACACCGCCGCAGCGATTCTTCCGGCGCTGCTCCTCCCATTCTTGGTGCTTCGCAGCCCAGACGAACTCGCCCGCCTCCTCTAACCACTGCAGAAGCGCTTCGGGAGGAATCGCCTTCATGCGACCCAGTTCCTCATTTGTATGGAGTCGAACATAGTCGTAGCGGTCTTTAAACCACTCCAGGAGAAACACCTCCGGAACATCGACCAGCTCCGGATAGATTTCATGCAGCGGCCGTTTTCGATAGGCATACTGACGCATGTCGTCCAGCGTTTTGGCGCTCATGACGAGCCCTTCTGCCTTTTGATCTCTTGCAGATGGTGAATATCTTCCCGATCCCTTGGACGGCCGGCCGCAGACTTCAGTTGAATAAGATCGTCGATCGATGCGGCCGGCACGGTGATGCCCTTCAATTCGAACGGAGTGCGCCGCGCATGCGCTTGGTCAAAATCGATCGGGTTCTCAAGAAAAATATCGACTTGCCTGAATGGCGCCTTTGAGTCAACGAAGGTAAACACCAGGGCGCCTTTTTCCTTCTTCCACCGATCCCGTGTTTTGTCCGACGCCAGATCGCGGGCATTGACCGGAACGCGGGGCGCATAGCCGAGCGACTCCATCACCTGAATGACCTTCAGCAGATTCTCTTGCGAAAGATCCAGCATGAGGTCGAGATCGACCGTCAACCGGGCGTAGCCATGAAGATTAACGGCAATCCCGCCGACAACCAGATAACGAATGCCCGCCGATTCAAAACTCTTGAAGACCTCTTCATACAGCATTGCGTGTCGATTGTAGCAGGTTACACGTCAATTGCCATCAACGTCGGGCCGTCCATCGACGTCAGAGCCATAGTGGCTTGATCGGCGCCAGCACGGCTTTCGGATCGTTCTTCCAAATTGACGGATCGGCGTCCACATACAGCTCGACTCCATTCCCGTCCGGATCGGCCAGATACAAGCTCTGACTGACCGTGTGGTCGCTCATCCCTTCGATCGCCACGCCCGCCTTCTCCAACTCGTTCTTGGCCGAGCGCAGCTCATCCAGCGAATCACCCATCTTGATGCCGATGTGATAGAGACCGAGTCGATCGCCCTGCGGCGGACCGGGGCGTGGGGGCATCGGAGGACGTTCTTCCGATTCCGCACGGGCCCCCACATTTAATGACGCATCGCCGACTTCGATCAGCAGCAACTCGTGATGCGTCCGGCCTGAGGTGAGCGCGGCCGCCGCGCCGCCGAACGCCCGCCCGATTTCCTGAAACCCGAGCAGGTCGCGATAGAAGGCCAGCGAGCGCTTTAAGTCCTTCACGTAGAAAACAACATGACCGAGGTAGTGGGCTTTCATGCCGGACGGGCAAGCTCATATTGCCGAATTTTATCTTCATGCTCCAACGTCAGGCCGATATCATCAAGCCCGTTCAGCAGGCAATGGCGGCGGAATTCGTCCACTTCGAAGGGCCAGTTGAGGCCGTCCGACGAGGTGATGGTCTTCTTTTCGAGATCCACAGTCAACTTGTAGCCCGGCGTCTTGCGGACGCGGCCGAAAAGCTCCTCCACCTGGGCTTCGGAGAGCCGGATCGGCAGCATGCCATTCTTAAAGCAATTGTTGAAGAATATATCGGCAAATGACGGTGAAACGATGCATTTAAACCCATAGTCAAGCAGCGCCCACGGGGCGTGCTCGCGCGAGGAGCCACAGCCGAAATTGGCGCGAGTCACCAGAATCGACGCGCCCTCGTAGCGCGGCTGGTTCATCTCAAATTCCGGGTTGGGTTTGCCGCCTTCCAGAAAGCGCCAGTCATAGAAGAGATATTGCCCGAAGCCGGTCCGCTCGATCCGCTTGAGGAACTGCTTGGGGATGATCTGGTCGGTGTCGACGTTGGGCAGATCCAATAACGTCACCAAACCGGTATGTTTTTTAAACGGGTCCATCACTGGTCTTCCTTTAAATCGTATTGCCTCACATCAACGAAATGCCCTTCAACAGCCGCGGCCGCAGCCATTAATGGGCTGACGAGATGGGTCCGCCCGCCCTTGCCCTGCCGCCCTTCGAAGTTGCGGTTGGAGGTCGACGCGCAGCGCTCGCCGGGCTTGAGCGTGTCGGAATTCATCCCCAGGCACATGGAACAACCCGACTCGCGCCAGTCGAAGCCGGCTTCTTTGAAAACGCGGTCCAGCCCCTCGGCCTCCGCCTGATGTTTCACCTGCTGCGAGCCGGGAACGACCATCGCGTAGACCGACCCGCTTACTTTTTTCCCCTTCACAAAACCGGCCACGCGGCGCAGATCCTCGATTCGTGAATTCGTGCAGGAGCCGATGAAGACGCGGTCGATAGGAATATCCGCGATCGGCGTGCGGGCCTTCAGGCCCATATAGTCCAGCGCGCGCTCGGCCGATTTTCTGGCGTTCGGGTCGTCAAATTCGGATGGATCGGGCACGCGGCCGTCGATGCCGACCACCTGGCCGGGGTTGGTGCCCCAGGTCACCTGCGGCGACAGCGTCGAGGCGGCGATCATCAGCGTGCGGTCAAAGCGTGCGCCCTCTTCAGTCGGGAGCTTCCGCCAACGGGTGACCGCGGCGTCATAATCCTTTGGCGCATAGCGCCGCCCGCGCAGATAGGCGAAGGTCGTCTCGTCCGGCGCGATCAGGCCGGCGCGCGCGCCCGCCTCGATCGACATGTTGCAGACGGTCATCCGCTCCTCCATCGTGAGGGCTCGGATCGCGTCGCCGCCATACTCGATGACCATCCCCGTGCCGCCGCCAGTGCCGATCCGGCCGATGATCGACAAGATGATATCTTTTGCCTCGATGCCGTAGGGCCGCCGGCCGGTCACCTCGATGAGAAACGTCTTCGGCTTTTCCTGCGGCAGGCATTGCGTCGCCAGCACATGCTCCACCTCGCTCGTGCCGATGCCGAAGGCGAGCGCGCCGAAAGCGCCGTGCGTGGAGGTGTGGCTGTCGCCGCAGACGATCGTGAGCCCCGGCAGCGTCAGCCCCAGCTCCGGGCCGATCACATGGACAATGCCCTGATCGGGACTGGCCAGATCGAACAGCGTGACGCCAAATTGGCGGCAATTGTCGGCCAGCACGTTCATTTGCTGGGCCGAGATGGGATCCTCGATGGGGCGCGACCGGTCGGTCGTCGGCACATTGTGGTCCATCGTGGCAAAGGTCAGCTCCGGCCGCCGCACCCGGCGGCCCGCCAGCCGCAGCCCCTCGAAGGCCTGCGGCGACGTCACCTCGTGGACCAGATGCCGGTCGATATAGAGCAGCGTCGGCCGGCCCGGCGCCTCATGGACGACGTGGGCGTCCCAGATTTTCTCCACCATCGTGCGGGGTTGCACGAGCCTCATTATGCCACAGGGAAACTCCGCTTGTCAGCGCCGGCGCCCATGACAAACCGAGAAGCGCTATGCTAATATTTTGATGCGATGCTGACCGTCACCCCCCAGGCGCGCGACAAGATGCTGGGCGTGCTCAACGATCCGGCGCGCAAAAGCTACGGCCTCCGGCTGTCGGTCAAGCCGATGGGCGCGGCGTTGCCCCAATTCGGCTTGAGTCTGGTGGAGAAGGAGACGCCGGGGCTGAACGACCAAGTCGTCACCGTCGATGGCGGCATCCGCATCTATTTCGACCGGTTGAGCCTCCCCTACATCCAGGGCGCCACGATCGACTATACTTCCGGATCCAATGGCGAGGGCTTTTTGATTAAAACACCCTATCAGCCCCCCAAACCGCCGCAAGCGCCCGCCGAATTGCCGTCCGGCCCGGAAGCCGAGGCGATTCAGAAACTGATCGATGAACAGATCAACCCCGGCATCGCCGCGCACGGGGGGTCGATCTCGCTGGTCGGCCTGAAGGACGACATCGTCTACGTCCGGATGAGCGGCGGCTGCCAGGGCTGCGGCATGGCCACCGCGACCCTCAAGCAGGGGGTCGTCACCATGATCAAACGGGCGATGCCCCACATCAAGGATGTCCTGGACGTGACCGATCACGCCCGCGGCGCCAACCCCTACTACCGCCCGAATATCTGAGTTTTCCCTCAGGCTAAAAATTGGCCCAAAAAGGCGAATTTTTAGCCTTTTTGGCATTCCGGCCGCCGCTTGAACAGGCGTTATCGTCGATCGACGCCGGGTGGCCGCCCTGGCACCGCTCTTGCTTCTCATCAGGAGTGATGGACAATACCCAGCTCACGGCCGCCCTAACCAAGGCCGAGCGCCGAAACCGGCAGCTCTGGTTGATCGCCATGCTGGTGATTCTGGCCCTGACCATCGCGATCATCGGCATCAACGCGCCCGATTTGGTGGATGCCCCGAAGGAATTCGCGGGACCGGCAAAAACGTACCTCTGGAGCCTCTCCGCGCTGGTCCTGCTGTTTTGTGCCTATATCCTCTGGGCCACATCGATGCTCAGAACGCTGCGCCTTGAATTGGTTCAAACCGAGTTGGAGAAAGCCTACATCGCCCATCATGACGCCGTCACCGGCTTGCCGACCCGGCGATTGATGATGGACCGGCTCGATCAGGCGCTGGTTCGTCTGCCCTGGCGAAAACGGCAATTGGCGGTGCTGTATCTGGATCTCGACCGTTTCAAGCGGATCAATGAGACGCTGGGCCATGCCGTCGGTGACGCGACGTTGAAGGCCGTCGCGGAGCGGTTGATGGGCTGCGTCCGGGACGGGGATACCGTCAGCCGCCAGAGCGGGGACGAATTCATCGTCATTCTGGTCGACCTGGCCCGCGAAGAAGACGCCTACCGGATCGTGGAAAAAGTGTTTCGCGCCATCGTCGCGCCGTTCCGCATGCAGGAGCGCGACCTGTTTCTCACCGTCAGCATGGGGATCAGCCTCTTTCCAGCCGACGGGGAGCAGGGCGAGACGCTGGTCAAACACGCCGAATCGGCCATGTACCGGGCCAAAGAGCTCGGCCGAAACCGCTACCAAATGTATTCCCCCGCGCAACACGCCCGCGCCGTCGAGCGGTTATCCCTGGAAACGAGCCTGCTGCGCGCGCTGGAACGCGAAGAATTTTCCCTCCACTACCAGCCGCAGATCGATATCCGGACCAAGCGGATCATCGGCATGGAGGCGCTTCTGCGGTGGCAACCGCCCGGCGCGCCCATGGTGCCGCCCGGAACATTCGTTCCGGTCGCGGAAGAGATCGGCTTGATCGTGCCGATGGGAGAATGGGTGCTGCGCGCGGCCTGCCGGCAAAACAAGCGATGGCAGGAAGCCGGCTTGCCGGCCATTCCCGTGTCGGTCAATCTCTCGGGCCGTCAACTCAAAGAGCCAAATCTGGCAAAGACGGTCGAGCGGGTGTTGCAGGAGACGGCTCTGAACCCCGGCCACCTGGAGCTGGAGCTGACGGAAAGCACCATGCAGGACCCGGAACAGGCGCTGGAATTGCTCGCGCAGCTCAGCATCATGGGCGTGCGAATCGCCATCGATGACTTTGGAACGGGATATTCTTCGCTCAACTACTTGAAACGGCTTCCGATCCACAAACTCAAAATTGATCTCTCCTTCGTGCGCCAGATCACGACCGACCACAACGACGCCGCCATCGTCAGCGCCATCATCACCCTGGCCCACAGCCTGGATTTAAAGGCGATCGCCGAAGGCGTGGAAACACAGGCGCAACTGGACTATCTTCACGGGCTTCAATGCGACGAAGTTCAGGGCTACCTGTTCAGCCGTCCGGTGCCGGCGCCCGATGCGTCACACTTGCTGGCAAAAATGGCCTAAGAGCCAGTTTCTTCCGGGGCGCCGCCGGTTTTGGCCAGATCGTTTATTGAAATCAAGGGAAGATGCTCCTCTCCCCTTGATCATCCCCATCGCCTTACGGGTTTCTCTTATTGCTCGCACCGTCAAACCGGTGCTCGTCTATCGCTAATCGGTTTCATCGGGTGCCCCACCACTTTTCGCCAAATCGTCCATTTTGATCTTGTCCGCGTTGAACTTTGCCGCCGCCGTGGCCATCCGCTCCATCACCTCGTCGAATCCCAGGGGCTCGGCCTCCTTGGGCCGGAAGCGGATGGGATTCAACCGCGCCACCACGAAGCTTCTCAGGTAGGGGCTGGTCAATCCGCGCGCCCTCAAGGCGTCCACATGCCCGCCGATCGTCTGATCGAGCGCCAACAGCCGCTTGGCCCGCTCCCGCCGGACGGCGATCGCATCGTGCAGCTTCCGGTTCAGGAACCCATCGCACCGCTTCAGAATCGGATGATAGGCGCCGCCGCTGAACCGCGGCTGCGCCTCATAGCAGAGCCCCAACGTGATCAACGCGGGCTCCTCGAACTCGAGGGCATAGTGCTCTTCCGTGGCCTTGTCCAGGCGGGCCAATTCCTGGTACATGCGGATCACCTCCAGCGCCCGCTCCCGAAGATTATGCGCCTTCTCGGTGTTGAGCGCCAGAATCTGATAGGCGGCGGCCGCTTCGGGCACGACGATCGCCGTAATGCATTTGGCGCCCAGCGCCCGCATGGCGGCCAACCGGTGATGGCCGTTCGGCGTCCAATAGCGGACGGCCGCCCCTTCGCCGGCCCGCACGGCGATGATGGGATCGAGGAACCGGCCCAGCTTGCCGATGACCCGCTCCAGCTTGCGCACGTGCGCGTCGGAGAGATTGCGCTGATAGGGCGTCGCTTCGACTTGATCGATGGGCAGCGCCGCCAGGACCACCCAGCGGCCGCCGTACGGCTCCCGATAGGCCGCCAATGCCGTTCCGTCGATATTAATCGCCTCACAAAGTTCGGCTACTGGATGAGGTGGTTGCCCATCAGACGTTAACTCCGCGGCCGTCAAGCCGGTGGACGCGCCCGCGGGTTTGCGCCTTCGTTTGCGAGTCGTCGCGGGAGAGCCTTTGGGCGGCTTGACCGGCACGATCGTCCTACGGCTGAGCGGACGGCGTGGCGGCGCGGGGCGGCTCGGCCCCATGCATCCGGGCGAACAATTCCCAGTCGAAGGGTTTGGGCGCGACCGCGTGCAGTGGAATCGGCTCCAGGAGGCCGGCCTGATTGCAGGCGAGCAGGCAGCCGATGATCGATTCGGGCCGCTCGACCAGGCGCCGGATCGCTTCATAGGCCAGGTGTTGAGCCAGCGCTTTGTCTTCCGGCGTGGGCGGCGCGCCCCGCAGCGTGTGGCCCAAAATGGTCGCCTTGGTCGCCACGGGCAGCGGGTACTCGCCCTGGCGCGGCTGCCGTTGGGGCCATTGCGCGACGGTTCTGGCCACATAGTCGCTCAAGCCGTGCACGCCGCCCGACGGATGATGGCGGTGGGGCGTTTTTTCCGCGACCACAAACAGGTGGCTCTTGTTCGGCACCCCCAGGCTGTGCTTGAGCGTGCCCAGAATGACCTGCTCGATGTAGGCGTCCGGGTCGGGGTGCTCGTTGACGAGCACGCCCTCGGCGCGGGCCTGGTAGGCGCAGGCCAGCGCCAAGTGGCCGGAGCCCGCCCCCATCAGCTCGACGAAGAAGACGCTGCCCATCGCCGCGCTGGTGGCTTTGAGCGATTCGAGGGAATAGTTGGCCAGCGCCACGGCGGAATGAAAGCCGAGCGCGGTCGTGCCGTCGATGTTGTTGTCGATGGAGCCGGGAATGCCCACCACCGGCACGCCGAATTGCTCGAACATGGCGCGCGCGCCGCGCAGGCTGCCGTCCCCGCCCAGCACGATCAGCGCGCCGTCCTCCAGATAGGGCTGCAGGTGGCGCAGCGCGACGGCCTGCACACGCTCATCCTTGAATTCCTCGAACCGGCTGCTGCCGATCGGGCTGCTGGGGGTGCTCGCCATGCCGCGCGTTTCCCGGCCGGCCACCGGCTCGATCCAATTGTTGGCCAGTCCGAGGAAGCCGTGCTTGACGAAATGCACGCGCAGCCCGAACCGTTCGCCCGTGACGCTGAGCTCTTTCAGCGCGGCTCCCGCGCCGGCGAAATCGCCGCCCGAGACCAGCGCGACCACCTGCCGGAGCTGGCGCGGCCGCACCGCGACGCGGTCGACGCGCCCCCGCTCGATCTGGACCCACGCCTCGCGCGCCGCCTGCTCGCGGGCCGACCGGCCGACGGCGGTCGAGTAGCCCGAGAACTGGCCGTTCTCAAAGGCCAGCAGCACCACGTTGTCCTGCCCTTCCTTGTAGTCGCCGAATTCGGTGAACGCTTCGTGGAACGGGCGCGGGTCCAGATAGCTGATCAACGCCCGCAGGGTGGAACTGTGCGTGTACAGGCAAGCCACGCCGCCCTGAAAGGCGCGCGCGAGCCGGTGGAACCCGTCGACCACGTCGAGGTACAAATCAAAAAACGAATGGCCGCCGGGATAACAATAGAGCGGATGCTTGATCAGCCGCTTGACCGTCTGCGCGTCGCATTCGAAACAGCGGACCGCCTCTTCGAGTTCCGCCTGCTTGCGGACGCCGGTCGCCCATCCGAAGTCCTGCGATTCCAGGGCGGGGTCGATCTGCGGGGCGGGACGGCCGTCCGTGCTCAGCACCCCTGAGGGTCCAAGCGCGGCCGTGACCCGCTCGAACAGTTGCCGCGTGTTCGGGCTGCGGCTGATCCGGTGCGCGAACGCGCGGGGATCCAGATAATTGGGCACCTGCAGGAAGTCGAGCTGGCGGCCGACGATGCCCAGCATGCGGGCCAGCGCCGCGCCCAAGGCGTCGGCCCTGGGGAGGCCGCGCTCGGCGTCAAGCTCATTGGGCAGCCGGCGGCCGACGCGAAAGACGCCGCTCTCGTACCGCGACACGCCGTGGCGCATGGCGAAGAGCAGCGTTCGCCCGGACAAATCCCGCGGAAGGAGCCAAAACCGCTCGTCGCCGAGATCGAGCACGATCCGCCCTTCGACCAATTGGGGCGTCAGGTGGGCGCGGGGCACGATGGCCACCGGCCGCCGCCGGGTCGGCTTCTGCACCGGACCGATCGGCGCCCGAAGCAGCGGCGCCAGGGCGCCCTCGGCCAGCGCCCGATTCCACGCGGCATAGAAGATCAGCTCGTCGCCGCCGCAGGCGCCGTCGATCAACGCCCGCCGCTCGGCCCGGTAGCGCGCCGCGTCAGGGAGACCCGCCCGCGCCCGCTCCACGAAACCGCGGATCGATCCGGCGGCCGCGCGGGCTCGCGCCGCCCGCTCGGTCGTTCTCGGCGTCGGCGGCCCCGGCGGCTCGGCCCCATCGGCCCGCGGGCAACGGGCGAGCGCCTCGCCGTAGGCCAGCAGCCGTTCAATGGCGGCGAACTCCAGGAGGGTGTCACCGGTCTGCATGGGAAGCGGTCCCGCGGGAATCCTGGCAAACGGATCGGGCATTGTCAACCGGGGGGGGCGGTGTGAGGAGCCGCGCGCAACGCGCGCGGAGGAACCGGGATGGCAAGGCGGGCTGACGTGGCGGGAAACGGAAATCAATGGAACAGCGCTCGTGCTACTCGTCAGGCAATGTCCAGGCGAGGGTCACGACATATCGATTTTGAACCAAATCCTCCCCCGCCGCGCCCTGCGCGAGCTGCTCGAACCGATAATAGCGAATGTCGGCCGAGAGCCAGGTCCGAATGGCGTAACTCAGCCCGGCCTCCGCGGTCCACGACGTGACGTCCACCTCGCCGCCGACGACCGACCGGTTATCGGTCATCCGCGCGCGCGCGTCGGCGTGCAGCTTGGCCGTGACCTCGTACGACGCGCCAAGCGACGCCGTGTGCGCCGCCGACAACTGATCGGACAGCCCCCCGGCCAGCGCAATGTCCCGCGACAGCTCCGCGTCGATCGACAGCGTCTTCAATCGCTTGGCCAGGCGCACGGTGCCGACCGGCTCGGTCGATTGGTTGCGCGACTGCCGGGAGCGCTCGGCGCCCGCTTCGATGGTCAGGGTGAGGGAGGGCGAGAGTTGCCGGGTCCATTCCACCGTCACCGTGTGATCGACGGCGCTCTCAACGCCCTCGATCAGCACGTCGAAGTATCGAAACCGGTAGCGGGCGCCGAGCGTGTCGCGCCGGCTCGCCACGCGGGTGACGCCCGCCGTTCCCTCATGGACGACGTGATCGATCAGCGTCGGCAGCTCGTATCGCGAGATCGTATTGGCGTACCCGATCCGCTCCGTGGTTCTGGCCGATGATTGATGGCTGACGGTCAGCAGGACGGCGTTGATCCAACTGTCGCTGCGGGGCGCGCCGACGCCCGACGCCGGATCCGTTAGTTGCGGCGTGAACGTAAAATCATCCGTGAACGTCAGCGACGTCGTCCGGCTGCCGAACAATCGCCCCAGCTCGGCCTTGACGAAGGCGTCGTGCCCGATGCTGTCCAGCTCGGGATTCGTGGCGAACCATTCGGCCGTCATGCCGTAGCCGGCGGCCCACAGGTCGGCCCCGTCCTCATAGGTCACGGAGAGGCGAGGAGCCAGCGTGGTCACCCGGTCGGATTCCTCGCCGGGCTCCTCCACCAGCCGGATGTTGTCGTCGTACCGCTCCGACAGGCCGACCTCGACCCCGACGTTCCACGGCTGCGCCAGCGCCTGATCCGGCACCCAGACGCGCAGGAGTCCCCAGCACCAGAGGATCCTTGTCCCGATCCGGATCACTCGTCGTCACCAGTCATGGGGGGAAGATCCGACGCGCTCCTCAAGCCGCTCAAGGCACAATGATGGTGTCGCCCGGCCGCAGAAACACCGCGGGGTCGACGCCCTTTTCCGACAGCAATTTTTTGTAGTGAAAACGATGGATCCCCGGCGGGGCTGCGGGGCCGTTCCGCCGAAGCACCCGGATCTGCTGCGAGGCGAACGGCGTCAATCCGCCGGCCAAGCTGATCGCCTGCAGGACGGTGGTGGAGGAGTTCATCGGATATTTCCCCGGCTTCTCCACCTCTCCCTGGATGTAGAAGTAATAGCTGTTGACCTGCTGCACGATGACGGTGGCCTCGGGCGCCCGCTTGAAGGCGGACAGCCGCCGGGCGATCTCCTCCTGCAGCGCCAGCGGCGTGTAGCCGGCCGCCTGCAGCTCTCCGATCAACGGGAGGGAGATTTTTCCGTCGGGGCGTACGGTGACGACCTTGGAGGCGTCCGGGTCCTTCCAGACCACGACGTCCAGCACGTCTTCGGGGCCGATCGCATATTCAAAGGGCGGCTGCGGCTCCCGGTCGAGGAGCGCCGATCGGTCGGCGCACCCTCCCCAGCCTCCGGACAGTGTCACGAGCAACAGCGCGGCCAACGGTCGTTTCATGACGCCTCCAACCATCCCCGGTGCACGTGCAGCCGGCCCAACCGAGGGACGTCGGTTTTCATTCGCCGCCGCAACGCGGCGTCTTCTTCCCGCAGCAAGTGCGGATTGACGAGCCCCCGCGAGACCGCCTCGAAGCAGAGCCGCGTCCGGCCCTCCAGCAGGGCCGGGATGCCGCGCGGAACGTCCCGGCGGCTCGGGATGCCCAATTTCCGGTACAACTCGGTGATGATCCGCTCGACGCTCTGGCGGGAGGCGCCGATCAGCCAGCCGATGCCCTCATTGGTGACGCCCAGGCAGATATAGATCACGGTGGTGAACTCCAGGTTGCTGAATTCCTTGGAGGGGGAGTTTTTCAATCGCTCGTTGAAAATATCGGTGAAGGAGAGGCCGTAGATGCAGACCTGTTCAAAGGCGTTTTGGGCCACCCGCTTGGGCACCGCGCCCTTGTCGAGAAACCCCCAGACTCGCAGGTTGTGGCTTTCGTCGGCGATGAGCCGCTCCACCTGGTGCAGGTAGCCCGGATCGCCCGCATGGACGGTCCGGAACAGAATGCGCATGCGCTGACGCTGCTCGGGCGGGCGGGACTCCAGAATGCTCCGGGCCAGCACCACGCCGGATTCACGCTGGGTGCCGAAATCGAGATCCAGGATGAAATTCTCGACGGCGGGATCGGCCGCCTGTTGGCGGGCCTCTTCCGGCGTCTGGGCGGTGAGCAACCGGGTTTGGGGCCAGCGCTCCTTAATCCAGGCGCTGAACTGCTCGATCGCCTCCGCCGAGTCGTCCGCGATGAGCACGGCCAGC
Organism: Nitrospirota bacterium; assembly: GCA_040755775.1. Classification (GTDB taxonomy): domain Bacteria; phylum Nitrospirota; class Nitrospiria; order JACQCE01; family JACQCE01; genus JBFMAJ01. The sequence goes on along the minus strand of JBFMAJ010000011.1, from coordinate 6,987 downwards.
GGCGCCGCCTCGGCGCCCGCCTCGTTCCGCTCAGAGCTCTTGGTCATGTCCGTTCTCCGGTTGATGGACATCGTACCAGCGCCGTCCCGGGACGGCTTCGCGCCGCGCCGGCAGCATGCGCCCGGGCCGCTTGGGGAGGCGGATCACCACCGTCGTCCCGCCTGCGGGCGACTTGTGAAAACCGATGCTCGCGCCGATTTCTTCTGCGCGCAGCCGCATCAGCGAAATGCCCACGCTTTCCCAAAAGGGGCTTTCCGCCGCGGCGCCGTTGTCGCTGATTGAAATCTCAATCGCGTCTTCGCGTTGCCGGAGCGTCAGGCTGATGAGCGTGCCCTTGGCGTGCTTTCGCGCGTTGACGATCGCTTCGGACACGATCCGGTAGAGCAGCACCGCGTGCGAGGGGGCCTGGAGATGCCCGATGATCTCCTGATCCGTCAGCCCCGGCGGACAGTCGAACTCGACGGCAAAATCGGGCGTGTGCCGCTGCGCGTGCCGCTTCGCATCCTCCAGGCGCTTTTGAATCGTCGTCAGAAATCCTTCGATTTCCAGATCCTTGGGGTAGAGGTTGTACATGATTCGCCGTAAATCCGCGACCAGCTCTTGAAGCTGCCGTCCGGCCTCGCCGTAGCGCTCCTCGTCCAGGGCGGTGGCCAAATCGCCGCGAACGGCGACGCCGCGCCCGCCGTCTTGACGCCGGGCAAGGGCCGGGTGCTCTTCATGGACGATGAACCGTCGATCCGGGAATTCGCCCAGGAATTGCTGACCCGGCTGGGCTACGAGGTGACCTGCGCCGAGCACGGGGAGCAGGCCCTCGAACGGTTCAAGCAGGCGCGCGCGGCCGGGCGGCCGTTCGATCTGGTAATTCTGGATTTGACCGTGCGGGGCGGCATGGGCGGCAAGGAGGCGATCGTGAAGCTCCGCTACATCGAGCCCGACATCCCGGCGATCGTCTCCAGCGGCTATTTCAACGACCCCGTGATGGCCGATTTTTCCCGCCTCGGCTTTTCGGCCAGAATCGCCAAGCCCTACACGGCGGAAAGCCTCAGCCAGATTATCCGCACGGTGCTCGAGAGCCGCGTCCCGGCCGCTTAGGGCCGGAATCCGGCTCAGTTTCCGCCGGCGGGCTCGTCGCGGAACTTCGCCTGGATGCGCTCGACTTCCTCGCGCTGGTCGAGCAGCGCCGCCACGCAGTCGGGCTCCAGCGTCTTGCCCGAGAGCTCGCGCAGCATGGTGAACGCCTGCTCGTTGGTCCAGGCCTCCTTGTAGGGCCGGACGCTCGTGAGGGCGTCGAAGATGTCCGCCACCGCGACGATGCGCGACTCGATCGGGATCTCGTCGCCGGTCAGTCCCTTGGGGTAGCCCCCGCCGCGGATCGTCTCGTGGTGCAGCTCGGCGATGTGGCGCATCATGTCGATGTAATGGCCGCTCTCCAGGCCGAAGTCGCGCAGCATGCTGTCCACGATCCGCCGGCCCATCGTCGTGTGGCGCTTCATCTGCTCGAATTCCTCGGGCGTGAGCTTGGCGGGCTTGCGCAGGATCGCGTCGGGCACGCCGATCTTGCCGATGTCGTGGATGGGCGAAAAGAGAAAGATATTCTCGATGTACTCATCGTCCAGGCCGTACTTCGGCGCGATGCGCCGGGCGATCAGCCGGGCGTAACGCGACATGCGGTCCAGATGCGCCGCGGTTTCCAAGTCCCGGTAGGCCGTGATGTCGCGCGTCGCCTTGACGGTGGCCAGCATGGCGCGAAAGGCCAGCAGCGAGCCGGTCACAACCTGGGCGATCAGGTGGCCGAAGTGGTCGAACTCGTCCAGCAGCGCTGGCTGGAACGCGCCTTTGCGGCAGGAATCGAAGAATAAAAATCCCAGCACGGCGCCGTTCTGGCGGATCGGCATCGTGTAGCTGGACGCGTACCCGTGTTCGAGGATGCGGCGGGTATGCTCCTGCTGGCCGGGCTCGAGCAGGGTCAGATCGTTGATGACGCGCGGCCGGCCGACGGTCAGGATCTGCCGCAGCGAGCTGGACTCGGCCAGCTTCGCCTCGTACCGCTCCAGCGGGCGGTCGTCGCCGCTGCTATCGATGAAGGTCTTGAGCGCGTCGGTCTTGGCGTCGTAGACCGCCACCGCGATCCGGTCGACGAAGGGGTGCCGTTTGCGCAGCACGTCATGGATCGCCTTGAGCTTTTCGGAGAGCGTCAGGCCGCGGTGCAACGCGTCCAGGCTGTCCTCGTGCGGAAAGAAATCGGCCATGGGCCATCTCCTCTTCCCTGCAGCCGCATCCTACCACAGGCCGGCGGCCCCGCCCAACCTCGGCCGCGGAACCGGCGGCCGCGCCGCGATCAATGCTGATGGTCGTGCGCGCGCGTGACGCAGAAGGGGCCCTCGCAGCCCTTCAGATCCTGAAACGGATCCGACTCGGGGGGAATCCGGAACTGGGCCTGGGTTTCATAGATGGGCCGCACGACCCGGCGGGCGTCGAAGATGAAATCGACCGTGACCTCGCCGCGGGGCGGAACCGTGACGCGCCGCTCGAGCGGCTTGAGATGGGGATGCCACGCGGTGACCGTGTAGGCGCCGGGGGGGACGTCTTCGATGACGAACTCCCCGCCCCTCCGGGTTTTCTCGTAATAGGGATTGTCCACGATCCAGCCCCAGCTCTGCATGTATTCGTGCATCGGGCAGATGATCTGGACGATGTTCAACCCCTCCCGCACGTGCACAAAGCCGCCGGAGGGGCGCCGGGAGGCCGGGGGGATGGGAAAACTCAACACCCGGTGGCCCGACTGCTGCTGATAAATCTGGGCGCCGTGGGCAATCGGATCCTGATTGATCACCGACAGCGGCCAGTGGTTGCGCATCACGCTGACCAGCGGATGGACGTGCGACAGCGCCCCGTCCCGGCGCTCGAATTGCTCTTCCTCCGGCACGTCGGCCGGATGGAACATGCAGTGGATCGTCACCAGCTGATGGTCGCGGTAGGCGAAGCGCTTGCCCCGCGCGACGCCCTGCACGGCCACGACCGCATCCTGCAATCCGCCGGCCGCGTCGACGTTGAACTCCCTGAGCAGCACGTGGCCGTTGCCGTCGGAAATTTTCTTGCAGTAGTTCCCGAAGGGATAGAGCACCATCGGAAAGACGCGGGGCTCCGGCACGGGGCCGTCGAGAACGACCCGCCCCCGGATCGTCCCGCCGCCGGCCACCTCGCCCCCCTCGTAGGCCGGTGAGGCGCTCGGCAGGAGGAGCCACAGGGCGGCCCCGGCAGCCAGGCCGAGGCTGAGCAACAGCCGCAGGCGCATATGCCTCATTATATACACCGGCCCGCGGCGCGGGGAAGGGGTTGTCAGACTTCATGGCCGTCACGTAGAATGCGCCGAATGGCGCTTTCTGATTCCCTGTCTCCGTCGTTGATCCTGCTGATTCCGCTGGCGCCGCTTGCGGCGGCCCTGCTGACGGCATTGCCGCGGAGCCTGGTCACCGAGACCAGCTACCGGGCCGGCGCGGTCTGTCATGCCGCCGCCCTGCTCGCGTCGCTGCTGGCCCTCCGGGCCGTGGCCGCGCCGGATCATCCGGCCCTCGACCTGCCGCTGTTCGAATTTTCCGCCGGCGGCCCGCTGCGCGTCGCCTTCCGTGTCGACCGGTTGGCGGCCGTCATGATGACGGTCGTCTCCGGCATCGGCGCGCTGCTCTATCTCTACTCCATCCGCTTTATGCGCCAGGAGCCGGGCCGCGCCCGCTATCACACGCTGTTCGCGCTGACGATCGCCGCCCTGCTCTGCATGGTCTCGAGCGCCAATCTCCTCATGCTGTTTCTTTTCTGGCAGCTCCTGAGCTGGCTGCTGAGCTTTCTGGCCTACAATTACGCCCACCCGCCCACCGCGCGGGGCGCGTTTCGGACCTTCATCCTGCTGCGCTTCGGCGACGTCGCCTTTCTGGCCGGTATCGTCCTGGCTTATCACGTCTACGGCACGCTCGACCTGGCGCCGCTGTTCGCGCGGGCCGCCGAAGCTCGGCCCGTCATCTCCCTCTGGCCCGGCGGGCCCGCCATGGAGGCCGCCACGGCGGTCACTCTGCTGATCTTCATCGGCGCCATGAGCAAGTCGGCCCAGGCGCCGTTGCATCTGTGGCTGCCCGACTCGCTCTACGCGCCCACCCCCGTCCACGCCTTGCTGCACGCGGGCATCATCAACGCCGGCGGCTTTTTGCTGAACCGGCTCGCGCCGCTCTACGGCCTCAGCTCCTCGACGCTGCACGTGGTGTTTGCCGTCGGCCTGATCACCGCGCTGCTGGGCGCCGGCATGATGCTTGCCCAAAATGACATCAAAAAGACGCTGGGCTACTCCACCATCGGCCAGATGGGCTACATGATCATGGAGTGCGGGCTGGGCGCCTTCGCGCTGGCGATCTTTCACCTGATCGCTCACGGTCTCTTCAAGGCCACGATCTTCCTGAACTGCGGCAACGTGATCCATCTGGCCCGGCAGGAGCCGCGGCGCCCGCCGCAACACGCCGCCGCGGCCGAGAACGGCGAGCGCGGCGAGTTCTCGACGGTGACCTGGCTCACCGGCTTCGCCGCCACGCTCATCCTACCGCTGGTCATTCTGCTGGCCGCCCACGGCGCGCTCAGTCTGCCCATGCGCGACGCGCAAGGCGTGGTCATTTTTCTCTTCTTCAGTTGGGTCACTTCCTCGCAGGCGATTCTGACGCTCTACCGCGTCCGCGCGATTGCCTCCCGAACGGTGGCGGCGCTCATGCTCTTCACGCTGATCGCCGTGGTGCTGACCTACCTGCTCGCGGCCGAGGCCTTCACCTACTTCCTCTATCCGGCGCCGGGCGAGGTGGCGTTCTATTTCGGCGCCGCGGCGCTGCCGGCCTGGCTCTTTGACGCCATCGTGGCGGTGACGGCCCTCTTCGTCGTCGCCGGCTGGGTGGCCATCTACGCGCGCAGCCACGGCCGGACGATCGCCCTGCCCGCCCGGATCGCCGAATCGATCGACCGGCTGAGCGTACATCTCTATCTCTTCCTGATCAACCGTCTCTACTTGGACGCGGCGGTCCTAACGGCGGGCCGAGCCGTCGGGAGCTTCATTCAGCGGCTCGACCAGAACCGCCTTGTTCTGGCCGGCTTCGCGGCCGCCGCCCTGGCGCCGCTGCTGGCCGTGGCCGCGACGGCGGAGTTGCCCGCCGCGCCCATCGCGCTGTTGTTGGCGGCCGCCTTGACCCTGCCCCTCTTTCCGTTTCACGGCCTTTACGTCGCCGCCCTGACGCGTCCGTCAGGAACGTGGGCCGGCATGCTGCCCGTCGGCCTGGCCCTGCTGCTGCCGGCCGCGGGACTTGCGCTGCTTCCCGGCCTGCTGCCCCGGCTGCCGCCGGAGCTGCTCCGCGCCGTCGGCGTGCTGGCGCTGGCCGGCGCGCTCTACGGCTCGATCAAGGCGCTGGCCCAATTTCGGGTCCGGCGGCTGATCGCCTACGCCGGCCTCGCCTTTTATGCGCTGCTCTGGTGGCACGTCGCCGGCGCCGGCTACACGCCGCAGGCGGCCGCCTACGGCCGCGCGGTGATGCTGGTGACCGGCGGCCTGCTGCTGGCCTGGCATGCGGTGCAGGCGCGCTACGGCAACTTGGATCTGCGCCGGATCGGCGGCTTGGCCCGCACGATGCCCCGCTTCGCCCTGCTCTTTTCCCTGCTGATCATGGCAGCGGCGGGATTGCCCCCGTTCGGCCTCTTCTTCGGCTTTGCGGGCCTGCTGTTCCACCCGGCCAACACTGATGCGCCGATCGGTCTGGCGCTGGCGCTGCTCGCCTGGTTCGGCGCGTCATGGTATCTGTTCACGCTGCTGCGCCGGCTGCTCTTCGGCCCGCCGCGGGAGGATCTGATTTATGACGACGTGCGCGGAGCCGAAATCGCCGTCCTCGCGCTGGTGCTGGCGGCGCTGATCGGCGTGGGGGTGGCGCCATGAGCGCGCGCTACCCCGACACCAGCCGGATGCATCTGCGCGGGCTGATCCTGATCGCCGGCGAGATCGTGGCGGCCTACTGGCCCATGCGTACCTTCGTTCATCACAATCCGCTGCATGGGCTGGAGGATCTCCATTTCGATGATGCCGCGCGGCGCGCCCATGAACTGTTGGGCGGCCGCGGCTATCTGTCCAACGCGCGCTACCGGAACTATCTGCGCGCCGGCCGCATCCGCCCCGTACAGGCGGACGCGGCGCTGGCGCCGCTGGCCCTGGACAAGAAAGCGACGCTGGGCCCGCGCACGGTTACCCATGGCGAGGTGCTGCGCGCCCATCTGCTCCACGGGATTACCGCGCCGGCCCCGGAGTCAATCGACACGCTCGAGGCCGTCGTCGCGCGCCATCCCGACCGCGGGCGCCTGCGGGCGCTGGCCGCGCATGTGGCTCCCGCTCTGGCACAGCCCGATGACGCGCGCGAGCGAATCAGGGGCGCCGCCGACGCCGAACGGGCATCCATCGGCCGGAGCTCGACGCTGGCCGCCTGGTGCGACCGGATGCTGCTCACCGACCTGACCGAGCGGATCAACCGGGAGATGATCAAGTGGTGTGAAGCCTTCCTCGACGAAGGGCACGCCGCCTGGCCGATGCCGGGGCGGGAGCGGGGCTTTTTCGGCGCCTGGCGCTGGCTGGCTGGGCAGGAATGGTCGCTCTGCGGGATCGCGGGCCACCGGCAAAAACTCGAAACCTTGCCGGAGCGGCCGGATGACGCGTTGTTGGACAGTCTGGAGGCGCTCGGCATTCCCCTGGACGCCTGGCCGGACTATCTTTCCCGTCATCTTGCGGCCCTGCCCGGCTGGGCGGGCTTCATCAAATGGCGCGCCGATCAGACGGAGTATGAATGGCAGCAGGTCTACCCCGCCGACCTCTTGCAGTACCTGGCTATGCGGATCTGGTACGAGCGGGAGCTGGTCCGGAAGGCCTGCCGGGACTCGCTCGGCATCGATGGCAATCTCTCCTCGCTGGCGGCCGACATGGAC
>JBFMAJ010000010.1:0-19627 GCA_040755775.1 Nitrospirota bacterium | reverse complement strand
CCTCCGGCGAATCCCCGGCCGGCTCCTCCAGCAGAGGATTTTCCATCATTTCCTGGCTGATGGCCTGGGTCAATTCGAGCCGGGTCAATTGCAGCAGCTTGATCGCCTGCTGCAACTGCGGCGTCATGACCAGCTTTTGGGTCAGTTTGAGCTCGAGCCTGGGTCGCATGAGAGTCTCTGCTCAGTCTAGCCTTCGCCGGAATGACCGTCAAGCGGACGGCCAAGAAGCTGAAATTGCTCGCCTAAATAGACCGCGCGCACCCGTGGATCCGCCGCCAGGTCGGCCGGCGCCCCGGCATGCAGGACCTGGCCTTCGTAGATCAAATAGGCCCGGTCGGTCACCTTCAGGGTTTCCTGCACATTGTGATCCGTGATCAAAATGCCGAGGCCGCCGCGGCGGATGGCGGTCAGCAAATGTTGTAATTCGCCGACGACGATCGGATCGATGCCCGAAAAGGGCTCATCGAGCAACAGATACCGCGGCCGGGTCAACATCGCGCGGGCGATTTCCAGGCGCCGGCGCTCGCCGCCCGAGAGGGTATAGGCGCGCTGACGGGCGACCCGGAGCAAGCCGAATTCTTCGATCACCGCGTCCGCGCGGGCGCGCTGTTCCGACCGGGCCAGGTCCGACAGCTCAAGGACGGCCGTCAAATTTTCCTCGACGGTCAATTTTTGAAAGACCGAGGGCTCCTGGGGCAAGTAGCCCAGCCCGGCACGGGCCCGCCGGTGGATGGGCAACGGCGTGATGTCCGTCCCGTCCAACAATACCCGTCCGCCGCTGGGGTTGAGCAATCCGACGATCATCGAAAAAATGGTCGTTTTTCCGGCGCCGTTGGGCCCCAGCAATCCGACAATTTCCCCGCCGTTGAGCGTCAAATCGACTTGACGAACGACGTGGCGCCGGCCGTACCATCGATCGAGTTGTTCGGCCTGCAGCGCCATTGTTCTAGGAGCCGCCGGGGCGACGCGCGGACTCAGCGCCGGGCTTGACCGTATCACCCTGAGGGGAAGCAAACCCCGGCGGGATCACCACCCGGCTGCCCTCGATGACGCTGCGCCGTTCCTGCAGGTAGATCACCATGCGCGTGCCGGCGATCTGATAGCCGCCCTCCATGCCCGTCAAATTTCCCACCAGCTCGATCTGTTGCTTCGCCTGATCATACGTCGCCTCGTCGGCTCTGGCGCGCCGGTCCTGATGCACCACTTCGACATGTCCGCTGGCTTTGATAGAGGTGATGTTGCCGCTGCCATAGGCCGGTCCCAGGCTGGCGGCCGACCCGTTGACCCATACGTCCAAGCGATCCGCGCGGACCGTCAGATCGCCCTGTTGCACCATCACCCGGCCTTCAAAGGTCGCCCGTTGTTCGGCTTCATGAATCATCATGCGGTCGGACGTGATCGTCATGGGCCCGGCCGGCGCCGCCAGCGGTTGCACGAGCGTCGGCAACGGCGGTCCGGCCTCCCCCGTTCGAGCCTCTTCGGCGCCCGCCAGCCGGAGCCAAGCCGAGAGGGCGATCGCCGACCACACGGCCAGCGGCGCGAGCCTCCGATGAAGATGCCGAGTCATAAGGGCACGATCACAGTCTCAACCTGGTGAAGTATGGACACCGTGCCGTCAGGCAATGACCACCGCAGCCCGGTACCGGTCATGGTTAATCCCTTGCCGGTCAGGCGCACGGGCTGATCCGTCGCCAATGACCCGGCGGCGTTCTCCCACACGAGACGGCTGGTCGTCAGCCGGTATTGATCGGCCAATTGCAGGGATAACGGTTGCGTGACGCCGATCACCTCAAAATTCATCCGTTGCAGATCGATTCGCCCGCGTTCGCCGCTCAGCACGACGTCGCTCTGTTCTCCCTCCGGGGTAAAGGTCGCGCGAAGATCACGCAGCTCCGCGGCCCGTTGGCGCTCCAGCAACTCGGCGGCCCCGGCGGTCAGCGACCATATCGGACGGGACGCCGGCTCGGGAGAGGTATGGAGGAACTCAAATCCCGTGATGACCACATCGGGCAGGTCGCTTGGCGCCAGATCGGACGGCGATGAGCGTTCCCCTGGGACGCCGGGCATGAAATCACGGCGGCTGAGCCACCCGTCCACGCTTTCGATCACCACGGCCACGAGAAGCAACAGTCCCAGCAATTGGAGCCATTCATACCGACGACGGAATACCATCGACCAGCTCAGGAACAAGCGGCGGCCGCCCGCCTCTCAATCGGCCTCGCCGGAGTGAAAAACGGCGCCCATGCCTCGCCCCATTGACGGATGGCTTCATCGGTCAGCTCCACCGTGAGCGACACGCGATCGCCGCGCTGGACGCGGCGCAGCACCCGTCCCTTGTCGTGCACCTGCGCGATCAGGTCGCCGCGCTCGGCCGGGATGGACAGCGCATAGGCCGCAATGCCCGACGACACCAGCGATTCGATCTGATCCGTCAACCGGTCCACGCCCCGGCCCGTCAAGGCGGAAATGGCGACGACGGCGCGCACAGGTCCCTCACCGGCCGCCGGAACCATGGCCGCCGTCGGTTCCACGGCGCCGTTCAACCGGTCGATCTTATTCAACACCGTGATCCGGGGAATGGCCGAGGCGCCCAACTCCGCCAGCACGCGCTCCACCGCATCGGCCTGCTCCCGCCACTCGAGATGGCTGTAGTCAACGACGTGGAGCAGGCACTGCGCGGACCTGACCTCTTCCAGCGTGGCGGTAAAGGCCGCGATCAACGAATGCGGGAGTTGCCGCACAAAGCCCACCGTGTCCGATAAGGCGATCATCGTTTTGCGCGGCAGCTGGACATGGCGGATCGTCGGGTCGAGCGTAGCGAAGAGCCGATCCTCGACTTTGACCCCGGACCCCGTCAGCGCATTGAAGAGCGTGGATTTGCCGGCATTCGTGTAGCCGACCAAGGCGACCAGCGGCACGGCTTCCCGGCGCCGATGATCGCGGTGCATCGCCCGCGCCGAGGCGATTCGCGCGAGGTGCCGCTCCAACGCGCTGATGCGTTGACGAATCCGGCGGCGATCCACCTCCAGCTTCATTTCGCCGGGGCCGCGCGTGCCGATGCCGCCCCCCAATCGGGACAGCGCAACGCCTTTCCCGACCAGCCGCGGCAGCAAGTAGCGAAGCTGCGCCAACTCCACCTGCAATTGCCCCTCCCGGCTCCTGGCCCGCTGCGCAAAGATGTCCAGGATCAATTGGGTGCGGTCGATCACCTTGACGTCGAGCAAGGCCTCCAAATGGCGGGTCTGGGCGGGCGTCAAGTCGGCGTTGAAAATGACGATGTCGATCGCATCGTGACGGCACCATTCCCTCAATTCCATCGCCTTGCCGGCGCCGATCAGAAAGCGGGGATCCGCGGCGGCCGACCGCTGCACCAGCCGTCCGACGACGATCGCCCCGGCCGACCGGGCGAGTTCCTCCAATTCGTCCAGAGCGGCGGCGTCATCGGCCGAAGACGCCGCGGCCTTCGACCGGGCCGGCGAGGCCACGCCAGGGCCGATGGCCGGGGATGGGCGTTGGCGCCGGCGCTCTTGCGTCGCCGTCTTTGCGACGAGCAGAGCGCGCTCAGAAATCATGAAAAATCACGGCATTCAGTCTCATTGCGAGTATGATAATAACCCCCGTCGGGCTTGTCAACAAACGAATTGGTGAGAATGCCCCCCTTGACAGTGCGGAGCAAACACGATAGAGATATGGGCAGACCCCGCCGACGGACGATAGGCGGCAAGGAGGCCAGTTCAATGCGAAACGATCATCACGATGGGACGAAACGGCGTCCTCTGATGTTCTCCCCGGCCGGAACTCGGCTCATCCAGATGGGGCTTGCGGCCGGCCTCCTGTCGGCGTGGATGATGCTGAGCGGCGGCCTCGTGGCCGCTCAGGACGCCAAACCCGCCGCCGACCCGCCACCGGTCCCCGCCCAAACGTTTTCCGCCGGCTATGAGGTGGTCTGGGATAAGCTGTTGGCGACGTTCAAATCCTTTGAGCTGGCCGTTGCCAGCTCCGACAAGGACAACGGCAAAATGGCGACCGTGCCGCACCGGTACTTTAAAATCTCCTCGGCGAAATTCCCGCCGGTGCAGGAAGATTACCGGGACACCTACGATGTTCAGGTGGAGAAAAAGGCGGATAAATCGACGCAGGTGCAGATCAAGCGGAAATTCGAGTTCTACGATCGAACGAAGCTGCCCAACGGCGATTGGGTTCAGCGCGATCCGGCCCCTGAAAAAACCGGGATCAGCCCGAATGACATCTTCGCCGCCCTTGCCCTGGAAATCGCCGCCGCCGGGCTGCCGGCCGCCCGTTAATCAGCCCTTCTTGCCGGCGGCCGCTTCTTCTTTTGCTTCAGGAGCTGGGGTCGCCTCTTCCCCGCCCTTCCTCGACGCCCTCGGCTGCCGAGGGGCCGGCGGTTTGGCGCAGACGAGCTCGACCATCGCCATGGGGGCGTTGTCGCCAGCCCGCCGGCGTGTCTTAATGATGCGGGTGTAGCCGCCCGCGCGATCAGTCAAGCGCGGAGCGATGTCATTGAACAGCTTGACCACCAGTCCGTGGCGTTGCAGCATCGATTGCGCGAGCCGGCGGGCCTGCAGGCTGCCGTCCTTGCCCCAGGTCAGCAAGCGGTCGGCCACGCGCCGAAGTTCCTTCGCCTTGGCCACAGTCGTCTCCAAGCGCTCATGCTCCACCAACGCAACGGCCAAATTGCGCAAGAGGGCCTTGCGATGGCCGCTGTTCCGGCCGAATTGTCGCCCCGCTACTCGATGCCGCATGGATGGGTTTCCTTGTGGTGGTTCGGCCCGGCCGCCACGCTAGACTTCCGCCTCCGGCGGGACGGTGGGCAATTGGTCGACCTTCATTCCGAAGGACAACCCCATTTCCGCCAGCATTTCCTTGATCTCGTTCAGGGATTTCCGGCCGAAATTCTTCGTCTTGAGCATTTCCGCTTCCGTTTTTTGAATCAGGTCGCCGATGGTGTGGATATTGGCGTTTTTCAGGCAGTTTGCGGCCCGAACCGACAGTTCCAGCTCATTGACGCTTTTGTTCAAATACCGGCTGATTTCCTTCAGGCGATCTTCGGAGGCCTGCGGCAAGGAAATCTCGTCTTCTTCAAAGTTGATGAAAATGGAGAGGTGATCCTTTAAAATCTTCGCCGCGTGCGCCACGGCGTCATCCGGCTTGATGCTGCCGTCGGTCCAGACCTCCAGGTTGAGCTTGTCGTAATCGGTCATCCGCCCGACCCGCGCGTTCTCCACCGTGTAGTTCACTCGGCGGACCGGCGTGAACACGGCGTCCATGGGAATGACGCCGATCGGACTGTTCTCTTCCTTGTTGCGGTCGGCCGTCACGTAGCCACGGCCCAGCTTGACGGTCAACTCCATCTCGAGGCGCCCGTCCTTGTCCAGGGTGGCGATGTGCTGATCCGGCGTCAGCAGTTCGACATCCGCGTCCAGCAGCAGATCCTTGGCCGTCACCGTTCCCGGGCCCTTCTTCCGAAGCTGCACGGTTTTGGGGCGGTCGCCGTGCAGTTTGAACCGGATCGCCTTCAGGTTCAGAATGATGTCGGTCATATCCTCTTTGACGCCGCTCAGGCTGGAGATCTCATGCAGGGCCCCGTCGATCTTCACCGAAGTGATCGCCGCCCCCACCAATGAGGACAGCAACACGCGCCGAAGGGCGTTGCCGACCGTGATGCCGAACCCCCGCTCGAAGGGTTCGGCCGTGAATTTTCCGTAGACGTTGGTCAGCGAATCCTGGTCCGCTTCCAACTTTTTGGGCATCTGGAAATCTTTTGTGCGAATAATCATCGTCCCCCCTGCACGCGCCAATCCGATTCGGATCTCGGCATAGCTATCGCGAATAAAACTCCACCACTAATTTCTCGTTGACCGCCAAATCGATGTCGTCGCGGGTCGGCAAGCCCGTCACCTCGCCTCGGCCATGGGCCCGGTCGACCCGCAGCCAGCCCGGCACCATGTGCGACTCCGTCACGGCCAGCGCCCGCTGCACGGCCGACAGCTCCCGGCTCTTCTCCTTGAGCTCCATGACGTTGCCCGGCCGGACCAGAAACGCGGGAATGTCCACGATGCGGCCGTTGACGAGCACATGGCGGTGGCGGATCCATTGCCTGGCCTCGGCGCGCGACGACGCCAAGCCCATCCGATAGACCACGTTATCAAGCCGCCGCTCCAGCAGGAGCAGAAGATTTTCTCCGGTCGCGCCTTTCATCCGGCTGGCCCGTTCGAAATAATTGCGGAACTGGGTCTCCAGCAACCCGTAAAACCGCTTGAGTTTCTGCTTTTCCCGCAAGTGCTGCCCGTACTCCGAAAATCGCGGGCGCGCCTGGCCCTGCTGGCCGGGCGGATAGGCTCTCCGGTCGATGGCGCACTTTTCCGTGTAACAGCGCTGGCCCTTCAAGAACAGCTTCAACCCTTCCCGCCGGCACAGCCGGCAGACGCTTTCCGTTTGCCTCGCCATTTATTCCAGCTCCTTCATGCCCGCGATGCCGTCTGGCACAAACCCAGGCCGTCCGATCATACGCGCCGCCGCTTCGGTGGGCGGCAGCCGTTGTGAGGAATCGGGGTCACGTCCTTGATCATGTTGATCTTCAAGCCCGCCGCCTGAATGGCCCGAATCGCCGACTCCCGCCCGGCGCCGGGGCCGTTGACGTAAATATCCACCTGCTTGAGCCCATGCTCCATCGCTTTGCGGGCGGCCACTTCCGCGGCGCGCTGGGCCGCAAACGGCGTGCTCTTGCGCGAGCCCTTGAAACCTTGGCTCCCCGCGCTGCCCCACACGATGACGTTGCCGGACAAATCGGTCAGCGTGATCAACGTGTTGTTGAACATCGCATGGATATGTGCGATGCCGACCTGGACGTTCTTTTTTTCCTTTTTTTTCCCCTGTGCCATAGCCTAGGTTCTCCTGCCCGGTTATTCTTTGGCCGCCGGCGCCGCCGTGGTTTTCTTCGCCTTCGCGCCGATCACCACGCGGTGCGGGCCTTTCCGAGTTCTCGCGTTGGTCTTCGTCCGCTGTCCGCGAACCGGCAGCTTGCGGCGATGGCGCAATCCCCGATAACAGCCGATTTCCATCAACCGCTTGACGTTGGACGTCACTTCCCGTCGAAGATCGCCCTCCACGACGTAGTCCCGCTCGATGGTATCCCGCAACTTGACGATGTCGCCCTCCGACATCGCCTTCACGCGAAGATTTGGATCGACCTTCGTGGCCTCCAGGATCCGCCGGGCCACGGCCGGTCCGATCCCATAGATGTAGGTCAGCGCGGTTCCAATGCGCTTGTCCCGTGGTAGATCAACGCCCGCAATGCGCGCCATCCAGTCCGTCCCCTCTCTTATCCCTGCCGCTGCTTATGGCGGGGATTCACGCAGATCACGCGCACAACCCCCCGCCGCCGAATGACCTTGCACTTTACACACAATGGCTTGATCGAGGCTCGCACTTTCACTCTTGCCGCTCCTTATTTCCCAATTCTGTAGACGATGCGGCCCCGGGTCAAATCATACGGGGAGAGTTCCACCGTCACCCGATCGCCGGGGAGAATTTTGATGTAATGCATGCGCATCTTCCCTGAAATATGGGCCAGCACTTTGTGGCCGTTTTCCAATTCCACCCGAAACATGGCGTTGGGCAATGTTTCCAGAATCGTGCCCTGCACTTCGATCGCGTCTTCTTTCGCCATGTCCTATCCGACGCTTGCCTGCTCCCGCGCCACCGGCTCCGCTTCCCACGCGGTCAACACCCTAGGCCCTGCTTCGCTGATGGCGATCGTGTGCTCAAAATGGGCCGACCAACTGCCGTCCTGGGTGACGACGGTCCAACGGTCCGGCAAGATTGTGACGGCGCTCTTGCCCATGTTGACCATCGGCTCCAGCGCCAGGACCATGCCCGGCCGGAGCCTCGGCCCTTGGCCGGGCGGGCCGAAATTCGGAATCTGCGGCTCCTCGTGAAGCTGCCGGCCGATCCCGTGGCCCACGAACTCGGTCACCACCGAATAGCCGGCGCCCTCGGCCCGGCGCTGAATCGCGTGGGAGATATCGGAGAGCCGGTTGCCCACTTTGGCCTGCGCGATTCCGTCGTAGAGCGCCTGCTGAGTGGTCCGGAGCAGCCGTTCGACCGGGGGAGACGCCGCGCCCACCGCCACCGTGACGGCGGCGTCGCCGTAGTACCCGTCCACGACCGCCCCCACGTCAAGGCCGACGATGTCGCCGTCGTTGAGGCGGCGCCGCGACGGAATGCCGTGGACCACCTGCTCATTGACGGACACGCAGAGCGAGCACGGGAAATTTCGGTAGCCTTTAAACGCCGGCACGCCCCCAAGGCCGCGGATGGTGGCCTCGGTCGCCTCATCCAGCTCCAATGTCGTCACCCCCGGACGCACCAGCGATTGCAGCATGATCAACGTGCGCGCCACGATGCGGGACGCGGCCGCCATGACGGTCACTTCCTCTTCGCTTTTCAGCATGATCATCGGCCCCGGCCTCGCGGCGCGGAGACGCCCGGCAGTTCCGAGACGATCCGCTCCGTGACGGCCTCCACTGGGCCCTGGCCGTTCACGGCGAGCAGTTGCCGTCTCTCCCGATAATAGTCCAGCAGCGGACGCGTCTGTTCATCGTAGACCGACAGGCGTTTGCGCACCGTCTCGGGTTTGTCATCGTCCCGCTGCACCAGGAGCCCGCCGCATTCGCAGCGCTCGCCGCCCGGCGAGGGCGCCGAATCCACGTGATAGACGCGCTGGCAACTCGGGCAGGTGCGGCGGCCCGACAGCCGGCGGACCAGTTCGTCCCGATCCGCTTCGAGGCTGATGACCGCGTCCAACGGCTGGTCCAGCTCGTCCAGCAGCGTCGCCAGCGCATCGGCCTGTCCGATCGTCCGAGGAAACCCGTCCAACACCCAATTCGCGGGTAGCTCCGGCGCGGCCAACTGTTCGCGCACCAGCCCGATCATCACGGCGTCCGGCACCAGCTCTCCCTTGTCCATGATCCGCTTCGCTTCGCGGCCCAGCGGCGTGTTCAACCGAACCGCTTCGCGCAGCAGGTCGCCGGTGGAAATACGCCGGCCGCCGAACCGTTGCGCCAGCCGCAGGGCTTGAGTCCCTTTGCCCACGCCGGGCGGACCAAGCAGAATCAGCCGCATCACATGCTCCGTCCCTTCAGACGGGCCTTCTTTAAGAAGCCCTCGTAATTCCGGCTCAGCATGTGCGTCTCGATTTGCTGCGCCGTGTCCAGCCCCACGCCGACGACGATCAGCAGCGACGTGCCGCCGAAATAGAAGGGCAGGCCGACTTTGTAAATCAGCACCTCGGGAATGACGCAGACGACGGCCAGATAGGCCGACCCAACAAAGGTAATTCTCGTCAACAACCGGTAGATGTAGTCGGTTGTTTTCTGGCCGGGCCGGATGCCGGGAATAAAGCCGCCGTATTTTTTCAAATTATCGGCCATGTCCACCGGGTTGAGCACGACAGCGGTATAGAAAAAACAAAAGAAAATAATCAAACTGACGTACAAGACTGTGTAGATGACCGAGCCGGGCGCCAGATGGCTGCCGATCGTCTGCACCCACGGCACCGGGATAAAGCCCGCGACCGTCGCCGGCGTGGCGATCAGCGACGAGGCGAAAATCGGCGGGATGACGCCGGCGGTGTTGATCTTGAGCGGGATGTGGGTGCTCTGGCCTCCGTACACCCGACGCCCGACGATCCGCTTGGCGTACTGCACCGGCACTTTCCGGCGGCCGCTTTCCAGAAAGACGATGGCGGCGATCACGCCCAGCATCATCGTCCCGAGCAGCGCCAGCGTCAGCAGGTTCGGCAGGCCGATCTGCTGGCCGAGCTGGCCGGTTTCATAAATTTGATACGTATTGAGAATGGCCGCCGGCAGGCTGGCGACGATGCCGGCAAAAATGATCAATGAAATGCCGTTCCCGATGCCCCGCTCGGTAATCTGCTCCCCCAGCCACATCAGGAAGGCCGTGCCGGCCGTCACCGTCACCATGGTCATCAGCCGGAACGGCCAGCCCGGCGTCTGCACGAACGCGCCGTTCTGCAGGCTCTCCAAGCCGTACGCGATAAACAGCGATTGCACCAGCGCAATGCCGATCGTGCTGATGCGGGTGTAGCGGATGATCCGCTTTCGTCCCTGCTCGCCTTCCTTCGCCAATTTGGCCAGCGTGGGAACGACCACGGTCAGCAGTTGCAGAATGATCGACGCGCTGATGTAGGGCATGATGCCGAGCGCAAAAATGGTCAGGCGCGAGAGTGATCCGCCGGAAAAAATATCGAGAAATCCCAGCAGCGCGCCGCCTTCACGCTGCAAAAATTCGCTAAGCGCCTCCCCATTAATGCCCGGCGTCGGGATGTGCGCGCCGATACGATAGACCGCCAGCATCCCCAGGGTGAACAACACCCGGACCCGCAGCTCCGGGATTTTGAAAATGTTCTGCAGGTTCGTAATCAGCCGCTCGATCATCGCGCCGCTCCGGCCTCGATCAGGTGGGCCGTGCCGCCGGCCGCTTCGATCTTGGCTTTGGCCGATGCGCTGAACGCGTGCGCCGAAACCGTCAGCGCGCGCGCGAGCTCGCCGTCGCCGAGAACCTTGATTTTGGCGCCGCTCCGCTTGATCACGCCGGCCTGCCGTAAACGCTCAGGATTCACTTGAGGATCCCCGGTCAATAAGGCTAATTTTCCAATTGAAACGATGACCCATCTGTCCGGGGAGACGACCCGAAATCCACGCTTGGGCGCCCGCCGGATCAACGGCTGCTGGCCGCCCTCGAACCCCGGTCCCTTGCCGCCGCCCGACCGGGCCAACTGGCCCTTATGGCCCTTGGTCGCCGTTTTGCCGTGCCCCGACCCGGGTCCTCGCCCCACGCGCTTGGGCCGGTGACGGGAAGCGTTTTTCGATCGGAGATTATGCAGTCGCATCCGACTCCACCCCGGCAATGGCTGGCGCTTCCTGGACGGCCGCGCCCCGGCGAAGCTGCCGCGCCTCTTCCGGCATGCGCAGGCTCTCCAGGCCGGCCAGCGTGGCCCGCACCACGTTGATCGGATTGCCGCTGCCCAGCGATTTGGTCAAAATGTTCTGAATCCCCGCCAATTCGACCACGGCGCGGACGGCGCCGCCGGCGATGATCCCGGTCCCTTCGGCCGCCGGCCTCAGCACCACTTCTTCCACGCTGTATCGCCCGACGACGGGATGCGGAATGGTCGTCCGATGAATGGGCGCTTTGATCAGGTGCTTTTTGGCCTGCTCGACCGCCTTCCGGATCGCCTCCGGCACTTCGGCCGCCTTGCCTTTGCCGGCGCCGACGTGGCCCTGCCCGTCGCCCACGACGACGACGGCGCTGAAGCTGAACCGCTTTCCGCCCTTGACCACCTTGGCCACGCGATTGATCGCGACCACTTTGTCCTTCAGCGACAACCCTTCCGGATCAATCTTCTTCACGCAATGTCTCCAGTGACGCCATGACCTGCTAAAACTCCAACCCCGCCTCGCGGGCTCCATCGGCGAGCGCTTTGACGCGCCCGTGGTACAAATACCCGCCGCGGTCAAACACCACTCGTTGAATCTTCGCCGCCCGGGCGCGTTCCGCCAGCAGTTTGCCGACGGCGGCCGCCGCTTCCCGGTTCGATCCTTTACCCTTGGTCAGACGCGTGCGGAGCTCGGGATCCACCGTCGAGGCGCTGACCAGCGTGCGTCCCTGCCCGTCATCGATGAGCTGGGCGTACATATGCTGCTGGCTGCGGAACACGCTCAAGCGCGGCCGCGACAAGGATCCGAAAATTTTTTGCCGGACGCGGTAGTGGCGCTTGAGCCTGGCCTGTTCTCGTGACGCGGTCTGCGTTCCCATCAATAGGCTCCGGGAGTTTCCGAGCTACTTGCTCTTCTTCCCTTCCTTGCGGCGGATGGTTTCATCCTGATATTTAATGCCCTTGCCCTGGTACGGCTCGGGGGGCCGGTGCCGGCGGATATCGGCCGCAAACTGGCCGACCGCCCCCTTGTCGGCGCCGCGAATGGTCAGCGCCGTCTGTTTGTCGATGGCGATCTCGATGCCCTCGGGAATGTCGACGACGACGGGATGGGAGAAGCCCAGCGTGAGGCTCAACCGTTTGCCCTGCTGAATCATTTTGAAACCGACGCCGGACACCTCCAGCTTCCGCTCGTAGCCTTTGACCACGCCTTCGATCATGTTTCGCAGCTCGTTGCGCGCCAATCCGTGCAACGCCCGGTCCGCGCGCTCGTCGCCGAGGCGCTTCACCACCACGGCATCCTTGCCGGTTTCAATGGCGATGGACGGCCAGGGAAAACGGCGCGATAATTTCCCGCGGGGCCCTTGCACGCGCACTTCCCGGATCCCGTCGCCCGCGACGGAAATCTGCACGCCGGCCGGAATCGGAATGGGTTTCAGTCCAATGCGCGACATCTCGTCACCACACCCGGCACAGAATTTCGCCGCCGAGCCGCCGCTCGCGGGACTGGCTGTCGGTCATCAACCCCTTGGGGGTGGACAGGATGGCGACGCCGATTCCGCCTTGGATCGGCCGGAGTTTCTCGTAGCCAGTGTAGACCCGGCGCCCCGGCCGGCTGACGCGTTCGAGACCCCGGATCACGGGCTGCTCGTCGCCCAAGTATTTCAAGCGGATCTTCAGCACCGCGCGAGGTTGCCGCTCGATCACGTCCACGCCCTCGATAAATCCCTCCTGTTGCAGGATGCGGGCGATGCGCAATTTCAACGTCGATTGCGGCACCTCCACGGATGGATAGCGCCGCTGCAGCGCGTTTTTGATTCTCACCAGCATATCGGCGATCGGATCGGTCATCATCGGCGTCGTCCTTCTCTTACCAACTCGATTTTCTGACGCCGGGAATTTCCCCGCGCAGGCTCAAATGCCGGAAGCAAATCCGGCACAAGGCGAATTTCCGCAAATAGCCGCGAGCCCGGCCGCACTGCCGGCACCGGGTATAGCGGCGCACGGCGAATTTCGGCGGCCGGCTCGCCTTGATCATCAAGGATTTTTTGGTCATCTCCCCTCCCGGAACGGCATGCCCAAGCGCTGCAGCAGGTCCTTCGCCTCGATATCGGCGTTGGCCGTGGTCACGATCGTCACGTCCATGCCGTGCACGTTCTGCACCCGCTCGTACGTCACCTCCGGAAATATCAACTGCTCCTTCAATCCCAGCGTGTAATTGCCCCGCCCGTCGAAGGCTTTCGCCGAGACGCCGCGGAAATCCCGGAGCCTCGGCAGCACGGCATGCAGCATCCGGCCCAGGAACTCATACATGCGGTCGCCCCGCAGGGTCACCTTGCAGCCGATGGGCATTCCCTGCCGGATTTTGAATCCGGCGATCGACCGCTTGGCGCGCGTGATCACGGGCCGCTGACCGGTGATGGCGGCCAGTTCTTCCACCGCCGTATCGAGCAGCTTCACGTTCTGAATCGCTTCGCCCATCCCCACATTGATGATGATTTTTTGCACGCGCGGCACCTGAAACCGGTTCGCGTACCGTTTTTCTTCGAGGTACGCGGGCACCACCGTCTCCTCGTAATACCGCTTCAGCCCGGCGACGGTTCGCTCCTTGGCGGACGCGGCGCTCTTGGCGGCAGCGGGACTCTTTGAAGCGGGCGGCGTCATCGGCGTCGACCAGTCAGGATTTGGCCTTTTCCAGCACTTCGTCGCACCGCTTGCAGGTCCGCAAGCGTTGTCCATCGTCCAGCACCCGGACGCCGACGCGCGTCGGTTTGCCGCACTCCGGGCAGACCAGCATGACGTTCGAGAGGTGAACCGGCCCCTCCTTCTCGACGATGCCGCCTTTGCCGGTGCGCGACGGCCGGACATGTTTCTTGATCATGTTCACTTTTTCCACCACGATCCGCTGGCGAACCCGATCGACCGAAAGCACCTTGCCCTGACGGCCCCGCGAGCGTCCGCTGATCACGACGACCGTGTCGCCTTTTTTGACCCGGACTTTGACTCCCGTGGAGGCATTCATGACAGCGCTACCAGACCTCCGGAGCCAGCGAAATAATCTTGGTGAATTTCTTCCACCGAAGCTCTCGCGCCACGGGGCCGAAGATCCGGGTGCCCAGCGGCTCCCCCTGAGGGTTGAGCAGCACCGCGGAATTACGGTCGAAGCGGATCCATGATCCGTCGCTCCGGCGGACCGGCTTGACCGTCCGAACGATGACCGCTTTGACCACGTCGCCCTTTTTCACCGATCCCTGAGGAATGGCCTCCTTCACGGTGCCGACGATCACGTCGCCGATCGACGCATAGCGCCGCTTCGACCCGCCCATCACATGGAAACACATGACGCGCGTGGCCCCCGAATTGTCCGCCACATCCAGCATGGTCGTGGCCTGAATCATGCGTTCACCTCGACGCCCGCCAGCTCGGCCGGCTTGACGACCTGCACCACCCGCCACCGTTTCGTGCGGCTGATCGGGCGGCACGCCTGGATCTCAACCTGATCGCCCCGGCGGCACTGTGACCGCTCGTCGTGCGCCCGCACGCGGGTCACTTGCCGGATCACCTTCTGATACCGGGGATGGCGGACCAGACGGGTCACCGTGACCATCACCGATTTTTGCCCGGACTGCCGGACCACCGTCCCGACGAGTGTATGGAGCTGCTTGGCGTCGGTCATGACGCGCTCCCGGCGGCGGCTCGGCGCGGCGATCGCTTGGCGCCCGCGCGACGGGCCGGTTTCGCTTCACGCTCGGCCGGTTTCGCTTTTTTCGTCGCCGCCTGGCGCGCCTGCTCGTTCAGAACGGTCAGCATCCGGGCCAATTGCCGGCGCAGCGCGCGGAATTGCGACGGCCGCTCCACCCGCCCGGACACCTGATGCATGCGCAGGGTGAAGAGCTCTTTCCGGATCGCCGTTGCCTTCTGCCGAAGGTCGTCGGCCGGCGATTCCCGCAGTTGTTGCACGCTGTCCAGTTCCACTTACGCTCTCCGTTCGACAAAGGTGGTGGCCAGCGGCAACTTATGGGACGCCAACCGGCAGGCGGACAGCGCGGTGTCTTTGGTCACGCCATCCATCTCGTAGAGAATTCGGCCGGGCCGCACGACGGCCACCCAGAATTCCGGGCTGCCCTTCCCTTTGCCCATGCGCGTTTCCGCCGGTTTCTTGCAAATCGGCTTGTCCGGAAAAACGCGGATCCACACGCGACCGCCCCGTTTAATGAAGCGCGTCATCGCGATTCGGCCGGCCTCAAGCTGCCGCGCGGTGATCCATCCGGGCTGCAAGGCTTTCAGGCCGTATTCGCCGAGCGCCAACGCGCTGCCCCGGTAGGCTTTGCCGAACATCCGCCCTTTCTGCATTTTCCGGTATTTGATTTTCTTCGGGCTCAGCATTACCGCCGGTCTCCCATGGCGGGCAACTCGCTCTCATAGAGCGCGCTCGGAAGCCGCTCGCCCTTGTAGACCCACACCTTGACCCCGATGTTCCCCTGCGGCGTTACCGCCTCCGCAAAGCCGTAGTCGATGTGGGCCCGCAGCGTGTGCAACGGCACCCGCCCTTCCCGGTACCACTCGGTCCTCGCGATCTCCGCGCCGGCCAACCGGCCCGCGCACGCGACCCGGATGCCTTGGCCGCCGAGCCGCATCGTGGCCGCCACCGCCTTTTTCATCGCGCGGCGGTAGGCCACCCGCTTCTCAAGCTGCAGGGCAATGCTCTCGGCCACCAACTGCGCTTCCAATTCCGGCTTTTTGATTTCCCGGATATTGATGTAAATCTGGCGCTTGGTCAGCCGCTCCAGCTCCCCCTTGAGCTTGTCGACCTCCGCGCCCTTCCGGCCGATGATGATGCCCGGGCTTTTCGTATGGATGGTCAATTTGAGCTGGTTGCCGGACCGCTCGATCTCGATTTTGGCGACGCCCGCGTGCATCAGTTTGGCCTTGACCATCCGGCGTATCGTCAGATCCTCGTGCAAGAGCGCGGCGTAATCACCCTCCGCGTACCAGCGCGACAGCCACGTCTGGTTGTAGCCGAGGCGGAATCCGGTCGGAATCGTTTTCTGTCCCATGCGTCCCCTTAGTCCTTGGTCTTGCCCATCGACTTCGCCGACAGCACCAGCGTGATGTGGCTGGTCCGTTTCTTGATCGGATGGGCCATGCCACGGGGCGCCGGCTGAATGCGCTTGAGCGTCGGCCCCTGATCGACCTGCGCCCGGCTGACCCACAACTCGTCCACGTCCCCGACTTCCCGCTGCTCGGCGTTGGCGATGGCCGATTTGAGCACTTTTTCCACGACCCGCGCCGCCCGTCGCGGCGTGAACTTCAGAATCGTCATGGCCGCGCCGACCGGCTTGCCCCGCACCAAATCGACGACGACGCGGGCCTTGCGGGGCGCAACCCGGACGTGGCGCAGCACGGCTCTCGCTTCAGTTGCCGCGGCCGGACTCTCCTTGACCGCTTTTCCCGGCTGCGCCATTATTTCGCCTTCGTCGGGCCGGCGGCTTCCACTTTGGCCGCGCCGTGGCCCTTGAAAAATCTCGTCGGGGCGAACTCCCCGAGCTTGTGGCCGACCATGTTCTCCGTGACGTAGACCGGCGTGAATTTCTTCCCGTTGTGCACCGCCAGGGTGTGCCCGATCATTTCCGGCACGATCGTCGACCGCCGAGACCAGGTTTTCAACAGCTTCTTTTCCTGTCCCTGGTTCATGGCCTCGATGCGCCGGAGCAGCTTGGCGTCGACAAAAGGTCCTTTTTTGACCGAGCGCGGCATCGCTTATCCCTTCCGCCGCTGTCGCGGCTGGATGATGAACCGGTTCGTCATCTTGCGCCGGCGGGTTTTCAATCCCTTGGTCTGCTGTCCCCAGGGCGTCACCGGGTGGGGGTTGCCCTGGCCGGACTTGCCTTCGCCGCCGCCGTGGGGGTGATCGACCGGGTTCATCGCCACGCCGCGCACCGTCGGACGAATGCCCATCCAGCGGGATCGCCCCGCCTTGCCGACCCGGACGTTTTCATGCTCCGGATTGCCCACGCGGCCGACGGTCGCCATGCACCGCAGATGTATCTTTCTGATCTCGCCCGACCCCAGCCGCACCTGCGCGTAGTCGCCTTCCTTGGCCATGAGCTGCACGGACGTTCCCGCGCTGCGGGCGATTTGGCCGCCCTTGCCGGGCTTCAGCTCGACATTGTGCACGATGGCGCCGACCGGCATCCGGGACAACGGCAGGGCGTTGCCCACCTTGACCTCGGCATTGCCGCCGGCCATGATCTGATCCCCGACGTTCAGGCCGTCCGGCGCCAGAATGTACCGCTTGTCGCCGTCCAGATAATGCAGCAACGCAATTCGCGCCGACCGGTTCGGGTCATGCTCGATGGCGGCCACCCGGGCCGGCACGTCGAACTTATTCCGCGCAAAATCAATGACACGGTATTGCTGTTTGTGGCCGCCGCCGTGGTGGCGCACGGTGATGCGCCCCTGGCTGTTGCGGCCGCCGCTTTTGGTGAACCCCCGCAACAGCCGCTTGACCGTCGGCCGTTTCAACTCCGTGGTGATCAGCACCGACATGGCCCGGCGGCCGGGCGAGGTCGGACGATAAATTTTGACCGGCATCGTTAAGCGCCTTCGAATAATTCCAGTTTTTCACCGGGCTTGAGTGTGACGATGGCCTTCTTCCAATCCGACCGCCGCCCCTCGAATCGCCCCACCCGTTTGCGCTTGCCGCGCACGTTCATCATATTGACGTCCAACACCTTCACTTTCAGAATGCGCTCCACGGCCGCCTTGACCGCCGGCTTGGTGGCGGAGGGATGAACGGCAAACGCCACTTTATGCTGTCCATCGCGCAGAATGGTGCTCTTTTCCGTCAACAGCGGCCGGCGAATGACCTGGTGCTCGTCCATCGTTATCCCCAACGCTCCGACCACCGGGGCAGATCCTCCTGCACCGCGATCACGTACCGGTGGCGCAATACGTCATACAGATTCAACGAGGCCAGCGGCAGCACGCGAACGCGCGGGCAATTGCGGGCGGCCCGCTGCAGCCCTTCGGACGGCCGCTCCACCACCATCAGCGTCCCGCCCTGCAGATCCAACCGCTTGACCAGCGAGGCGATGGTTTTCGTTTTCGGCGGGTCCGCCGGAAGCTGATTCACCACCACCAACTCACCCGCCGCCGCCTTGGCCGACAATGCTCCCCGCAGCGCCTGCAATGATTTGGTTCGAGGGATCCGGTAGCCGTAGGAGCGGGGACGCGGCCCGAAAATGGTGCCGCCGCCGCGCCACAACGGCGAGCGGCTCGAACCGGCCCGCGCCCGCCCCGTGCCTTTCTGCCGCCACGGCTTTTTCCCGCCGCCGCTCACCTCTCCCTTTTCCTTGGTGGCGGCCGTTCCCTGCCGGCGCGACGCCAACTGCATGATCAGCGCCTCGTGCACCACGCTCGGCCGGACCATGACCCCGAAGACCTTGGGATCCAATTCGACGGTTCCGACCTTCTCCTTGGCCGGCGAAACCACGTCAACGCTGGGCATCACCGCTCCGATTCGCGGACAAGCCGCCCTTGCGCATCAGCACGAGTCCGTTCCGGGCTCCCGGCACCGCTCCGCGCACGAAGACCAGATGCTGATCCGGCTCGACCCGGACCACTTCCAGGCGTTTCACCGTGACTCGTTCGTTTCCCATCTGGCCCGGTAATTTTTTGTTCTTCCACACGCGCGACGGCCAGGAACTGGAGCCGATCGAGCCGGGCGCGCGGTGGAACATCGATCCGTGCGTCGCCGGGCCGCCGCGGAAATGATGCCGCTTCATGCCGCCGGCAAAGCCCTTGCCGATCGACGTGCCCGTCACGTCAATCCGCTGGCCCGCTTCGAACATGGCCGCATCGACGACGCTGCCGACGGCCGGCGGCTCCCCCACGTAGGCAAACTCCCGCAAATGGCGGGCGGGCGGCACGCCGGCCTTCTGAAACCGTCCGAGCGCCGGACGATTGAGCTTCCGATCGGGGATCTCCTCAAAAGCCAATTGGACGGCCGCATAACCGTCCCGCTCCTGCGTTTTCACGCCCAGAACTCGGCAGGGGCCGGCCTCGAGGACCGTCACCGGAATGACCCGGCCATCCTCCAAAAAGAGCTGCGTCATACCCAATTTCCGGCCGACCAGCCCCATGACCGCGTTGTTGGTCGCCTCGGCGCTCATAGCTTGATCTCCACGTCGACGCCGGCGGCCAGGCTGAGCTTCATCAACGCGTCCACCGTTTCCGGCGTCGGTTGCAGGATGTCGATCAGGCGCTTGTGCGTCCGGATCTCAAACTGCTCGCGCGATTTCTTGTCGACGTGCGGCGACCGCAGGACCGTAAATTTTTGAATTTTAGTCGGCAACGGAATCGGCCCGGCGATGTTCGCACCCGTCCGCTTCGCCGTCTCGACGATTTCGATGACGGACCGGTCCAGCAACCGGTAATCATAAGCCTTCAACCGTATGCGAATCCGCTGATCCATTTAATTATCCGCCGCCCCGATCTTGCTCAACCATCATTCCAGAATCTTGCTGATGACGCCGGCGCCGACGGTATGGCCGCCCTCGCGGATGGCGAAGCGCAGCCCCTCCGCCATGGCGATGGGCGTGATCAGGCTCACCTCAAAGCGCACGTTGTCGCCCGGCATCACCATCT
>JBFMAJ010000009.1:0-20329 GCA_040755775.1 Nitrospirota bacterium | reverse complement strand
AACTCAAGGCCGAAGGGGTCAAGACCCGGGTGGTCAGCATGCCGTCGTGGGAGTTGTTCGAGCGGCAAAGCGAGGCATACAAGGAGAGCGTTCTCCCTGCCGGCGTGACCGCGCGCGTTGCGGTTGAGCAGGCCTCCGCCTTCGGCTGGGCGCGGTACGTCGGAAACGCCGGCCGCGTCATCGGCATGAAAACCTTTGGGGCCTCCGCCCCGCTCAAAGAGCTCGTCAAGAAGTTCGGCTTCACTCCCGAGCATGTGGTTGCCGCAGTGAAGGAGCAGTTGAACGCGAGGCCGGTCCGATGAACCCTCCCAATCCGCTCGTACAGCTTCAGCAATTTGGTCAAAGCCCGTGGTACGACTATATCCGCCGGGGCCTCCTCACGTCCGGAGAGCTCACGGCCATGATCGAGCGCGACGGGCTCCTCGGCATCACGTCAAACCCTTCCATTTTTGAAAAAGCCATCGGCGGCAGCACCGACTATGATGACGATCTCAAGCGGATGGCCGCCGATGTCACCGGGGTCAACGAGATTTACGAAACGCTGGCCATCCGGGATATCCAGAATGCGGCCGATCTGATGCGTCCGGTATACGAGAGGACCATGACGCGCGACGGCTACGTCAGCCTGGAAGTGTCGCCGGCGCTGGCGCACGACACCAAAGGAACCATCGAGGAGGCGCTCAGGCTCCACGCCTTGGTGGGCCGGGACAATGTCCTGATCAAGGTGCCCGCCACCCCCGAAGGCATCCCGGCCATTGAGCACTTGCTGAGCCAGGGGATTAACGTCAATGTCACGCTGCTCTTCAGTGTCGATGCCTACGAACAGGTGGCCTGGGCCTACATCTCCGGCCTCGAGAAGCTTGCCGCCCGGAACCGGAACATCGGCAACGTCGCTTCGGTCGCCAGTTTTTTTATCAGCCGCATCGATACGCTGGTGGATGGCCTGATCGAGGACAAGTTGAAGGAAACCGCCGACCCCGGCCGGAAAGCCGAGCTCCAGAAGCTGATCGGCAAAGCGGCGATCGCGAACGCCAGGATGGCCTACCTCAAATTTCAGGAAATTTTCGCCAGTCCTAGGTTTCAGGCGTTGAAAAAACAGGGGGCCAAGGTCCAGCGCGTCCTGTGGGCCAGCACAGGGACGAAGAACCCCCGGTACCCGGACACCTATTACGTCGATACCCTGATCGGCCCGGATACGGTGAACACGATGCCGGCGGCGACATTCAACGCCTTCCGCGAGCACGGCAATGCCCGGGCCAGCCTGCTGGCCGATCTCGATGAGGCCAAGGAGATGATGGCCCGTCTGGCCGATTGCGGAATCGATATGAAAGCCGTGGCGGAGAAACTGCTGGCGGACGGCGTAGGTCTCTTCGTCGATGCATTCGACCAGCTCATGGGCACCATCAGCCGCAAGCGCCAGGCGCTGCTCGGTCCCAAGCTCGACCGGCAGAGCCGCTCGCTCGGGCCGCTCGATGCCGCCGTTCAGGCAAAGCTCAACGAACTGCGGCGTGAGGGTTTCGTCCGGCGGCTCTGGGCCAAGGATCCCACGCTGTGGCACCGGGACCCCGCCCATCAGAAAATTATTGTGAACGCCCTGGGCTGGTTGCATATTACCGAGCAGCAGGTTCATCAGCTCGCCCGGATCAAGCAATTGGCCGAATCGATCCGCGATGCGGGTTTCAAGCACATCCTGCTCCTCGGGATGGGAGGGAGCAGCCTCTGCCCGGAGGTCTTCCGGATGACCTTCGGGGTGGTGCCCGGTTTTCCGGAACTTCATGTGCTGGACAGCACGGTCCCGGCGCAAGTCCGAAGCTTTGAGCAACGGGTTGATTTGGCCAAGACCCTCTGCATCGTTTCGAGCAAATCCGGGTCGACCACCGAGCCGCTGGTCTTCTATCAGTATTTCTTCGATCGAATGCGCCGGATGAAAGGAGACAAGGCCGGCGAACATTTCATCGCCATCACGGACCCCGGATCGCTGCTGGAGAAGTTGGCGCGGGAAAGCCGGTTCCGGGAAATCCTCCCGGGCGTCCCCGAGATCGGCGGGCGCTATTCGGCGCTGTCCAACTTCGGCATTGTTCCCGCCGCGATCATGGGCGTGAATGTCGAGCATCTCCTGTACCGGGCCGAACGGATGCGCCATAGCTGCGATTCAGTCGTGCCGCCGGAAGACAATCCGGGGGTCGTGCTGGGCGTCACGCTGGGCGAATTGGCCAAGCGGGGCCGCGACAAGGTGACGCTTGTCGCCTCCCCGGCGATCGGCGATCTGGGCGCCTGGCTTGAGCAGCTCATCGCAGAAAGCACCGGGAAAGAAGGCAAAGGCATCATCCCCGTCGATGCCGAGCCCCTGGGCCCGCCGGAGGCGTACGGGAACGACCGCCTCTTCGTCTACATCCGTTATGCAGCCGGCGCGGATCAGGACCAGGAGCGGATGCTGGCGGCCCTGGAACGTGCCGGCCATCCCGTGGTCCGCATCGAGCTGTCGGATCTGGTCAACCTCGGTGAAGAGTTTTTCCTCTGGGAAATGGCGACGGCGACGGCGGGGTCGATGCTCGGCATCAACGCCTTCGATCAGCCCAATGTTCAGGAGAGCAAGGATTACACGAAAAACTTTTTGGAGGAATTCAAGAAAACCGGCCGGCTGCCCGAAGAGGAACCGATCCTGGCGGCCGACGGCCTTCGCATCTACGGCGATGCCGCGAATCGAAAGGCCCTCCGCGGCGCATCGACCCTGGAGGCCTCGCTCGCCGCGCATTTGGACAGGATACGCGCGGGGGATTATGCGGCGTTGACGGCCTATGTGGAGCGGACTGACGCCACTCACCAGGCGCTTCAGGAGATGCGGCTCAGAATCCGCGACCGGAAACGGGTGGCCACGACGTTGGGCTACGGCCCGAGATTTTTGCACTCCACCGGCCAGCTCCACAAAGGCGGCCCGAACTCGGGAATCTTTATCCAGATTACCGCGGACGACGCGCAGGATCTGCCGATCCCGGGTGAGCCATACACGTTCGGCGTGCTCAAGGCCGCTCAGGCCCTTGGGGATTTCTTGAGCCTGAGCACGCGCAGCCGGCGGGCCATCCGGATTCACCTCGGCGCCGATGTCCACGCCGGTTTGCGCCGCCTGCGGCAGGTCTTCGACAACACGCTGTGACGAAGAGCGGTTGAACCGGCACATGAGCGCTCGACATCGACGAAAGGACCACTGATGGAACTCGGATTTGTGGGTCTCGGCAAAATGGGTATGAACATGGTCAAGCGCCTGCAGCGGGACAAGCACCGGATCGTCGTGTACGACCGGACGGCAGATCTCGTCAAACAGGCCGAGAAAGAGGGATGCGTCGGGAGCGGTTCGCTGGCTGACATGGTCTCGAAGCTCGCCGCGCCCCGCGCGGTCTGGATCATGGTCCCATCCGGCGCGCCGACCGAAGAGACGGTGCGAGCCGTGGCGGCGCTGCTGGCCCCCGGAGACGTGATTATCGACGGGGGCAATACAAAGTTTCACGATGACGTCCGGCGCGCTCCCGAGCTCAAGCAGCGGGGAATCGATTACGTGGACGTCGGGACCAGTGGCGGCGTCTGGGGGCTGAAGCTCGGTTACTGCATGATGGTGGGCGGTGAGCACGAGGTCGTCAAGCGCTTCGAGCCGATTTTCAAGACCCTCGCCCCGGAGAACGGCTGGGCCTACATGGGGGGGCACGGGGCGGGACACTATGTCAAAATGATTCACAACGGGATCGAGTACAGCATGATGCAGGGGTACGCCGAGGGGTTCGAGCTGATGTCCAAGAGCGAGTACAACCTGGACCTGGCCAGGATTGCGCGCCTCTGGATGCAGGGAAGCGTGGTGCGGTCGTGGTTGTTGGAATTGGCGGCCGACGCCCTCGCTCTGGATCCGCGTCTCGAAAAACTCAAGGGGTACGTGCAGGACTCCGGCGAGGGACGATGGACCATCCTGGACGCCATCGATAAAGACGTTCCGGTGCCCACTCTGACGGCCGCGCTGTTCACCAGGTTCCGCTCCCGCCAGCAGGAATCGTTCGCCGAAAAGATGCTGGCGGCGCTCCGCAATGCCTTCGGCGGACACGCGGTCAAACGGTGACGGTGTTCATCTAACGTCGGGGCGTGATCATGGCAAAAACCGAACGGGATGCGGTCATCGCCACCGCGACGAAGCGCAATTTGACGGCGCAGCCCTGCACGCTGGTCATTTTCGGCGGCTCCGGCGATCTTGCCCGCCGCAAGCTGGTGCCGGCGGTCTACAATCTGTTGCTGGACGGCGCGCTTCCCGCGAACTGGGCGGTGCTGGGTGTCGGACGCCAGCGGATGAGCGATACGGAATTCCGCGCGATGCTGCGCGAGGGCATCGCGAAGCATTCCCGGCAGGCCCTGGCGGACCGGCGGTGGGAGGAGGACTTCGCGCCGCGCCTGTTCTATCTCTCCGGCGAGATTGACGACGCCAATACCTTCCGGGAACTCAAGGCGCGCCTCGAGAAGATCGAGGATCAACTGAAACTCCCGGGCCACCGGATCTTTTATCTCGCGATCCCCCCGACGTTCATCGCCCCGACTTCTCAGGGCCTGCATCAGGCCGGACTGGTGCAATCTCCGGACAACTCCGCTCCCTTTTCGCGGGTCATCGTCGAGAAGCCGATTGGTAGAGACCTGGAGTCCGCCCGGGAGATCAACGCCACGCTGTCGAAGGTCTTCGACGAATCCCAGATCTTCCGGATCGACCATTATCTCGGGAAGGAAACGGTGCAGAACCTTTTGGTGCTCCGGTTCGCCAACGGCATCTTCGAGCCGCTGTGGAACCATAAGTACATCGATCATGTCCAGATCACGGTGAGTGAAGAGGAGGGAGTCGGGACGCGGGCCGCGTATTACGAGGAAGCGGGCGCCCTGCGGGACATGGTCCAGAACCATATCCTCCAACTGCTCTGCCTCGTGGCGATGGAGCCCCCCTGGTCGCTGGAACACGACGTGGTCCGGAACGCGCGGCTCGAGGTGCTCCGGTCGCTTCGCCCGATCGCTGGAAAAGATGTCAATGTCAACACGGTCCGGGCCCAGTACAGCCCGGCCGTGATCAACGGCGAGGAAGTTCCCGGATACCGCCGGGAGACGGGAGTCCGGCCCGACTCGATCACGGAGACATTTGTGGCGCTGAAGGTCTTTATCGACAACTGGCGCTGGGCGGATGTTCCCTTTTACCTGCGCACCGGCAAGCGCATGCCGAAGCGCACCACGGAGATCGCCGTCCAATTCAAACAGATTCCCCAGATCCTCTTCAACGCCGACCCGTCCGCGCCGTTGGAACCGAATCTCCTGGCGCTTCGGATCCAGCCGGAAGAGGGTTTTTCGTTCCGGATCATCTCGAAGCTGCCGGGCTCCATGGTGCGGATTCACCCGGTCAACATGGACTTTCAGTACGGCACCGCCTATGGCGCCGCCTCGCCCGAGGCCTACGAACGGCTCCTGCTGGATGTCATGGCCGGCGATGCCACGCTCTTTATGCGGCGCGACGCGGTTGAGGCCGCCTGGGAGTGGGTCACGAGAATCCTTGACGGATGGCAACAGCATGGCACCAAGTGGCTTCCCGGCTACGCCGCCGGAAGCTGGGGGCCCGTCGAGGCCGACCGTATGATTGAAGAGGATGGTCGGCGCTGGAGAACCCCATAGGGTGAGGAATGATGCCCGGGCCAAACCGTTTGGTTTTTTCCGGACTCGAAGCGATCGCCTTGGAAACGGCCGGCCGGATCCTCGCCATCGCCGAAGACGCCGTCAAGGAGCGGAACACGTTCCGGCTCGTGCTGTCCGGAGGATCGACCCCAAAACGGCTCTATGAGGTGCTGGCCGCTTCCTTCCGCACCCGGTTGCCCTGGCATCGGGTTCACTTTTTTTGGGGCGATGAGCGCTGCGTCGATCCGCATCATCCGGACAGCAATTACCGGCTGGCCCGTGAAGCCTTTCTCGAAAAGCTCGACATCCCCGGGGACAACATCCACCGTATGCATGGCGAGGCGTCCGAGCCTGACGCCGCCGCGCGTGGGTACGAAGAAGAGATCCGAAGGCATTTTGGGTTGCGCCTGGAAGACCCGCCTCCCTGTTTTGACCTCGTGTTGCTCGGGATGGGAGCGGATGGGCACACCGCGTCTCTGTTCCCAGGGACCCGGGGCTTGAGGGAGACCACACGGTGGGTGACGGCGAATCCCGGGCCGCGCGAGACCACTCGCCTGACCCTCACTCCGGTGATTCTGAACCAAGCGGCCTGGGTCATCTTCATGGTCGCGGGCGCCGACAAGGCGCGAATGCTGGCCGAGGTTCTCGACGGCCCCTTTGAGCCCGAACGGCGTCCCGCGCAGTGCATTCGCCCGGCGTCGGGGCGATTGCTGTGGCTGGTGGACGAAGCCGCCGCGGCCGGCCGGGTGACGACTCCATAGTTCCATGGCGATGAGAACCACGTTTGTCCAGCACCTCTTGCATGAGGGAGACCGCTTCCCCGGGTCGACCGGAGAGTTCACCGGCCTGCTGACCCGGATCGACCAGGCGGCGAAGGCCATCGCCCGGGAGCTCCAGCAGGCGGGGCTGGCGGACCGGTTGGGCTGCACCGGGGAAGTGAATATCCAGGGGGAAAAAGTCAAAAAGCTCGATCAATGGTCCAATGAGATCTTCGTGGAGACCCTGAAAAAAAGCCGCGCCGCCTGCCTGCTGGTGTCCGAGGAGATGGACGAGCCGCTTCACGTCGAGGACTGCTGCGAGGAGGGAAAATACGTGGTCTGCTTCGATCCCATCGACGGCTCCTCCAATATCGACGTCAATGGCATCCTCGGCACGATCTTCTCCGTGCTCCGCCGGCGGGGAGCCGGCGCCGGGCATGCGGCCTCGGACGCCCTTCAGAAAGGGGCCGAGCAGATCGCGGCGGGCTACGTCATGTACGGGCCCAGCACGATTCTGGTCTACACGGCCGGCCGCAGCGTGACCGGGTTCATCCTCGATCCACGCACCGGAGAGTTTTTGCTCTCCCATCCGAATATCCGGATTCCCGCCCGCGGCAGCACCTATAGCGTGAACGAGGGAAACTACCATCGCTGGCATCCGCAAGCGCGGCGGGTGGTGGACTACTTCCGGGAACCGGACGCGCGCTCGGGACGGCCGTATGCCCTCCGCTATGCCGGTTCGCTGGTGGCCGATCTGCACCGGACCCTGCTGGAGGGGGGAATCTACCTCTATCCCGTGGATGCGGACAATCCCGATAAACCGGCGGGAAAGCTCCGGCTGCTCTACGAGGCGTCGCCCCTGGGATTCATCGCGGAGGTCGCCGGGGGCCGGGCCTCGACGGGCAGAGAGCGAATCCTCGATATTCAGCCGTCGAGCCATCACCAGCGCGTGCCCTTGATCATCGGGAGCGCGGAGGATGTGGCCCTGGCGGAAGAGTTCCACCAGGGCCGGCGATGACCGCGCATCAATGATTTTAGCGGGCGACATCGGGGGCACCAAAACGGTGCTGGCCCTCTATCGCAACGTCTCCGGAAAGCCGGAACCGGTTCGGGAGGAGATCTTTAAGAGCCGGGAGTTTCCCCAATTTGAGCGGATTCTGATCCGCTTTTTAGCGGAGAAAGCGCCGGAGCCGGTGACCACGCTCTGTCTCGGCGTGGCGGGCGCCGTCAGGGACGGTCAATGCCGAACCACCAACCTGCCCTGGCTTCTGGATGAACGGAAATTGGCGAAAGAGTTCGATGTCAAGACAGTCCGGTTGCTGAACGACCTTGAGGCGGCCGCCTACGGCATGCTGTTCCTGGGGCGGGAGGAGATGGCCGTGCTTCATCATGGACACGGCTTGCCGGGGAGAGGGAACGTCGCCGTGATCGCGGCGGGCACCGGCTTGGGCGAGGCCTTGCTGTATTGGAACGGCCGTGAGCATCTGCCGGTTTCTTCCGAGGGAGGGCACGCCGACTTTGCCCCTCAGAGCGATCGCGAAATCGATCTCTTCAAATTCTTGCGGGCCGAATTCGGTCATGTCAGTTATGAACGGATTCTCTCGGGACCAGGTCTCTTTAACGTCTACCGGTTTCTGAGGGCCGCGGGCGGGGCCAATGAGCCTCCATGGTTAAGCGAGCAATTGCGCCAAGGCGATCCCAGCGCGATCGTCGCCCAGGCGGGGCTGGCGAACGCGGATCCGTTGTGCGTCGAAGCCCTGGAGCTGTTCTCCTTCCTCTACGGTGCTGAGGCGGGCAACCTGGCGCTGAAGACCATGGCCACGGGCGGCGTCTATGTGGGGGGAGGAATTGCGCCGAAAATTTTGGCCAAGCTCACGGATGGCGCCTTCATGCGCGGGTTCACGCACAAGGGACGGTACACTGAGCTGATGAAGACCATCCCGGTCATGGTCGCCCTGAACAGCCGGGCGCCCCTGATCGGCGCCGCCCATTACGCCTTGCGGCTTTAGGGGACGAGTTGTTTCCAGAGCCGCAGCACTTCCGCCACGCTCCAGGCCTGCGCAATGCAGCCATCGGGAGAAAATGGCGGATCTCCGCTGAAAATCTCCGAGATGCTCCCGACACCCGCATCGGCCAGATGCGCCTGCATCGGTTTTAAAAACCGCCGGGCGGCGGCTCGACTGCCATAGACGCGCAGGTGCGCCTCGACGAACGGCCCCAGCAGCCACGGCCAAACCGTTCCCTGGTGGTATGCCGCATCCCGTTGAAAGGGATCGCCGCCGTAACGGCCCTTGTAGGCGGGATCCTCCGGCGAGAGGGTGCGGAGACCTACGGGGGTCAGAAGATGGCGTTGCACGGTGTCGACCACCCGTTTTGCGCCGGCGTCGTCCAGGGGAGAGAAGGGGAGGCTGACCGCAAAAATCTGGTTTGGCCTGATTGACTCATCGCGCCCGCCCGCGCCGTCGATCACGTCGAAGAGGCCCTGGCCGTCCGGACGTTCGAATTTCGCGGCAAAGGAGGCGCGCGCCCGTTTCGCCATCCGTTGATAGGAGACGGCCTCTTTCCCGAATCGCCTGGCAAGAAGAGCCATAATCCGCAGGGCGTTATGCCACAGCGCGTTGATTTCCACCGGTTTGCCCGTTCTGGGCGTGACGACATAGTCGCCGACCTTCGCGTCCATCCAGGTGAGCTGGACCCCGTGCTCGCCGGCCGACAGCAGCCCGTCCGCGTCCACTTTGATGCGGTAGCGGGTGCCTTTCAGATGCCAGGCAATGATCTCTTCAAGGACCGGCATCAGCGTTTGTTCGACGAATTCCTCGTCCTTCGTGGCGTCGAGATAGGCGTAAATGGCCTGGACATACCAGAGCGTCGCGTCGGCCGTGTTGTATTCCGGATGCGTCCCGCCGTCGGGGAAGCGGTTGGGCAGCATGCCGTCGCTGACGAAATCGGCAAACGCGGCGAGAATCTCGCGCGCGAGCTCCGGTCTGCCGGCGGCCAGGCAGAGCCCGGGCAGGGAGATCATCGTATCCCGCCCCCAGTCGGTGAACCAGGGATAGCCGGCGATCACCGTGGAGCGGACATTCGGGGCCTGCACGATGAACTGATCGGCGGCAAGAACTAAATGCTTTCCAAACGCATCGGCGGCGCCGGCCAGGCCGATCAACCGTTCCTGTCTGGCCAGCGCGGCGGCCAGCGTCTTCTCGCCGCTTTCCGCCGAGGGTTCTACCGAGGCGACGACCGTCACGCTCTCGCCCGCGTCGAGCTCGACGTCAAAATGGCCCGGAGAATATAAATCCTCGCGGCAATCCAGCCCGCGTTCCAGCTCGCGCAAGTGCTCAATATTGTAGTACCAGTCTGCCTTCGACATAAAGCGGGCGCCCTCCACGGTCAGCCGCAGCGGCGATAGGCCGGAGTAGGGCGTCATCCGCAGCTCCGGCTCGTGCCATGAGAGGGAGCAGGGGAAATCATCGCGCCGGTGAAATTCCGTATGATAATCGGTCCAGGCGATCAGCGGCCGTAATTCGAGCCGCACTCTCCCGGGCGATCGATGGAGCGTATATTTGATGTAGGTGGTGTTTTTCCCGTGTGCCATCCAGATCGACTTCTCAATCCGGACGCCCCGCAGAGGGTGATACAGGAATGAGGGGACCGGGAATCGCGTGAACGAGGCGAGCGACCTGAACCCCTGCGGATGAATCGCTCCGGGATACTGATTGGCGCTCAGCGGAAAGACGCCGCCGTCGATGACGGCGGTTTCTTCCAATTTGGCGAGCGTGACCACGCGGCCGGCCGGCGGCGCAATGGCAGCCACCAGCAGGCCGTGATATCTGCGCGTATTGGAGCCCGCCAGCGAGCCGGCGGCGTAGCCGCCGATGCCGTTGGTCACCAGCCATTCCCTGCGGGAGGCGGTCTCGTAGTCATGCAGGTTTTGAGGGCCGAACTCGATCTGCATGGACGGACGGCTCACCGCAAACCGAGTGATTTCATCAAGCGGGCGAGATTGGATCGCTGGAGGCCCAGGGCTCTTGCCGCCACGGCTTGATTGCCGCCTGATTTCTCGATCGCTCTGCGGATCAAGGCCCGTTTGAAGTTGGCGGTGGCTTCGGCCATCGCCAGGGAGTCGCCGGCGTCTCGGGCGCTGGATTCTCGGGGGGAAGGCGGGAGATTTCGGATCTCGATGGGAAAATCGGCCGCCGTCATGACGGGGCCCCGGCAGAGTACGACGGCCCGCTCCATCACATTCTGAAGCTCCCGCACGTTGCCCGGCCAGGCGTACGATTGCAGGATCGCCATCGCCGAGGCGTCGATCGTCAGGGCGGCGCGCTTCACGTCGCGGCAGAAGCGCTCGGTGAAGTGGCGGGCCAGCGGCGGGATGTCTTCCGGGCGCTCCCGCAGCGGCGGCATGGTGATCGTGACGACGTTGAGGCGGTAGTAGAGGTCCTCGCGAAACGCTCCCGATTGGAGCGCCTGTTGCAGATTCCTATTGGTCGCGGCGATAATTCGCACGTCGACGCGGAGGTTCTTCGTGCCGCCGACTCGCTGAAATTCCCTGTCCTGCAGCACGCGCAGCAGCTTTGCTTGAAGCATCGGGCTGAGCTCTCCGATCTCGTCGAGGAACATCGTGCCCCCGTCGGCCAGCTCAAAGCGGCCCTTCTTTTGAGCGACGGCTCCCGTAAAGGCCCCGCGCTCGTGCCCAAAGAGCTCGCTTTCCATGAGCTCGGGCGTGAGCGCCACGCAATTGACCGCCACGAAGGGCTGCGCCGCGCGGCGGCTCTGCTGGTGAATCGCTCGCGCCATGACTTCCTTGCCCGTCCCGCTTTCACCGAGCAGAAGCACGGTCGTCGTGGTCGGGGCGACGGTTCGGGCCAGCTCGAGCGCGTCGGCCATGCGGCTGCTGCCGCCGGCGACCAGGCGGTATCGATCCTGAATCAGCTCGCGGTCCGCCGCGTTGGCGTTTTGCGCCGCGCTCAATGCGCGGTTGCGGTCAATCAGGATGCCGGCCAGTCCGCCGAATGCGTGAAGCAACTGCAAGTCCTCGGCGGCGAACCCTCCGGCGCGAGCGGTGTTGAGCACCTCGATGGCTCCGATGAGCTGCCCTTCCTGTTTCAGCGGCGCGCACAGTACGGAGTCCGTCTTGAAACCGGTTTTTTGATCGACGCCGCTGAAAAACCGGGCATCCCTGGAAACGTCATTGCAGACGACGCCCTTACCGGATTGGGCGACCCAGCCA
Organism: Nitrospirota bacterium; assembly: GCA_040755775.1. Taxonomy (GTDB): domain Bacteria; phylum Nitrospirota; class Nitrospiria; order JACQCE01; family JACQCE01; genus JBFMAJ01. Next base: position 8,662 of record JBFMAJ010000009.1, on the reverse strand, counting down.
ATGACGCCCTGGCCGAGCGGAATTCGAAACTCGCCGACGTCCGCGCCGCCGGCGGAATAGACGAAGACCAAGTCTTTCGAGTTGGAATCGATCAGCGCGATGCTGCACGCTTCGACCGAAAAGAGCCGTCTGCACGCCGCAAGGATTGCCTGGAGCAATTCCTCCCGATTGCCGGTGCTCATCAAGAGTTGATTGATTTCAATCAGGTGTTCGAGGCGGGATTGTAGTTGCTGCGGCTGCATGGACGAGGCCATTTATCAGAGTCGCCGTCCTGATGTCAAGGCGGGGAGTTTCCGTATCAAATTGAATCTCCCCGCTGAATCATTTTGATAGCGTTGGGCCGAAAAAACCTTGCAAGAACCATTTGTTTGATTTCAAGTTTCAGTGTCGAAAATATCTATAATTTATTGATTTTAAATAAAAATATTATTTCTGTTTCCTGCCGGTTCTGCTCTCAAGTTCATTTCGGCATACCTTCTGCAATCCTGCATTGCCGAGATCGACCACCAGAGGAGATGACAGCCATGAGCGTACTCGAAAATACCACTACACGGCATGCCAGGGGAGCGCGGCTTCTCTGGCGGTGCATTCCTGCCGCAATGGGCATGGTGACCGTGATTGGGTGCGCCACGCAGCCCCATCATCAGGGAGGATCCATCGGCGGTGCCTGGCTGCCACCCGCGCCGGTCAGCGCGGCGGATTCGGGGCCGGACCGAATACTTACCATTGACCGGACGATGCATGGGGTGGCGCCGGCGGCCGGGGACCATTTGCTCCACGCGCTGGTCTACATCGGCGTTGGCGACCATCAAGAGGCCCTGTCGCATTACCGGATGGCCTTGGAAACATCCCGGCAACTGGGCAACGGAGCCGGGGAGCTCAAGGCGTTGATGAATAGCGGAGTGGTCTACCACGAGATCGGCCAGTACACGGAATCGCTGAACTATCTGGCGCGGGCGCTGGAGCTGGCCCGCGCCGCGGGGGATGCGGCCACAGAGGCCAAGGCCATCGAGTACATCGATGTCGTCTACGGCCGGCTCGGGCACTACATTGTCGCGGTGTCAACGGCGAAGGCGGCTCAATGAGCCAGGGGCGGCGGCAAACCAACCAGGGCATGATACGCAACCACAGGAGGATGCCATGAGCGGGACGATCCGGGAGGCGGGTAGGATCATGATGTTGGCGGCGGTGATGGCGGTCTGCGCCGGCGGTCCGGCAGAAGCGGTCACGGCGGATGACGGGGCCGCGCTGCGCATGGCGGCGAGAAACGGCGAAACCGACGCCGTCCGAGACCTGCTGGCCCGTGGAATCGCGGTGGACGCGGCCGATGCCGAGGGCGCCACGGCCCTCATGGAAGCGGCGGCGGCCGGATGGCTGGGAACCGTGTACGTGCTGCTCGAGCATGGGGCCAATGCGAAGGCTGCAACCGCCGGCGGGGAAACGGCCTTGCTGTGGGCGGCCCACACCGGCCACGGCGATGTCGTCCGGCTGCTGCTGGACCATGGCGCGAAGGTCAACGCGAAGGCCGTGACCGGCGATACGGCGCTCATGCGGGCCGCCTACGCCGGACACCTCGAGGTCGTTCGGCTGCTGCTGGACCATGGCGCGAAGGTGAATGCGCAAGACCCCCATGGCAGGACGGCCCTCGCGCTCGCCGCGCTCTGCGATCAAGGCGAAGTGGTCCGGCTGCTCAGGGAGTCAGGCGCCCGGGGATAGGGGTGATTGCCATTCCCCGATCTGTCTGCTATAAACTGCGAAAAGTGGGAAAGTTTTGCTCCAGCTGTCAGACCTTTCGGGATAGCATCGGGCTGGCTCAAGAAAAGATGCTGACGGCGTAACGCGAGAACAGGCCAACTGGGATGCGGACTCGGAGAATCCAACTTCTCAAGCTTAGTGAAAACATGATACTACAAAAGAAACGAAAATTTATCAGGCATGTCATGGGCCCTGCAGGCGCGGCCATTAGCATCGCTTGGATGATAGGCTGCGCTTCCATGTGGCGGCGATGCTTCTAAGACGAGCAGAAAAGAAACCGCTTCACCGCCTTGTGTTTGCCCTTATTGCTCTCCTTGCGGGACAGGGGGTGTTTTTTTGGTCCACTGAGCCAGTGCAGGCTGATGGGGCCCAGGATTGGTCGGCAGCCAATGAAGCCTATGAGCAACGAGACTTCAAGAAGGCCATTACGTTTTACACCCGGGCAATTGATGGCGGAGAATTTTCAGGCCACGATCTGGCCAAGCTGTATCTCATGCGAGGACAATCAAAATACGAACAACACGGTGTCCGATGGCCCAGGGATGTCCAACTGTTGCAATCGGCGCTTTCCGATCTTTCGTCGTCAATCGGTCTGTATTCGGATTTCGCAGCCTCCTACAACGCTCGGGGCGCCATTTATTCGATGCTGGATGAATATGAGAAGGCCATAGCGGATTATTCGAAGGCGATTCATTTACAGCCGGATCACTTTTGGGCGTATAACAATAGATGCCTTGCCTATGAAAAGTTGGGACGCAAGGAAAAAGCGATGGAGGATTGCCGAAAAGCGCTTCAACTGGACCCGGACCACTGGCAACCCAGAGAAACGCTGCAAAGGCTCAGCGCCAAAGGCCAGCCGAAAAGTAAATCGCCGGCGGACCCGCGCTTGGACGCGGCGGCGCACTTCCTCCAAGGGAGAGCGTTGCAGAATAAAGGACTGCTGGAATTGGCTATTGCTCACTACGACCAGGGGATCACCCTTCACCCGACCTCGGGTGCGTATAGCATTCGAGCGGAGGCATACCTCATGAAGGCCGGGGAGGTTTGGGCCAGTGGCGGGGGGCGAGATGATTTGTCCAAGGCCGTTTCAGATCTCGATAAGGCGATGGAATTGACGCCCGAAGTGAAAGAGGCCGCGCGGGTCTGGTCGCTCAGGGCCGTTGCTCATTTTATGCTGGGGGAGGTGTCGAAGGGGTGTGATGCCGCCGTCAGGGCCTGCCAGCTCGGCGACTGCGGGATGGCTCGCGAATTTTCCGAATGCGAGGAATAGCCATGGGATTGACACGCCGAGGATTTCACCTTGCAGAATCATCGAGCGATGGCTCATAGGTATCCTCCAAGGCAGTTAGCAAGCATTGCAAAAACCGCCTCCTCGCCTCGGTGATCGCCGCTTCCAGTTTGGTCATGAATCTCTCACTTTCATTTCTCTGACGAAAGGAATCCGCCGGGCTGCCAGACTCTTGATGAGGGCTGCCACCTGACGTTGCTTGTAACTGAATGGTGTTAAGAGAAGAGCCGTCGCGTCCTCATACCGGCCTAACTCTCTCATTGTCTCGGCTTTCATGAGGCGGTCATTTTCATCGGATTCGTCCAGTAGCACGGCAAAAGCGCGAAGGTTGGCGATCTCGTCATCTGAAAGGGGCGCGTCTTTCCCGCTGTGCCTGCGCGCATCATTTCCCGCCCACCACGCGCGAAGCCGAAGGTATCGCTCCCTCCGCGTGTCGGAAACTCCTTTCTGAAGCAGGCCGAGGTAATCCTGGATCAAGGGAGCCGTATACGGAAGAGCGTCCTGGAAATCTTCGTCATATGGCCACAGTTCCTCAACGTGCTCTTGCTCATTGAGCCAAAGGAGTGCTGCACAATGCGGGCACTTCACCAGCCAGGGCTGATCCGGCAGCATGGGCGCGTCGAATTTTCCATCAGTCCAAAATCTCGCACCCAGGGTGTTCCCCGAAACGACCGTCGCCTGCGCGATGAGGCCAGCGCAGGCTGAACACTTCCGAATCACGATGGGACCGGGCTTCATGGTCTTGGATAGACCTTTTCAGTCAGGCTGATCTTCAACCAATGCGATTGCGGCCATTGCAACGATGCCACCAGAAAACTGACGCTCCTTGCCGCGTACGATCTGCCCCGGAAGGAATGACCATTCTTCATCATCAGGAACCGTTTGATCAGGAGACAGGAGAAAAAGGTCTCCACCCAGCGGTACTGCTCGAACAGGGCGCCACACCGCTGTGCCCTCATTAAGTAGTGGCACATAGATTTTCGTTTCGCTCCCCGATACCATCAGAAACCCGATGTTGGCAATGCCTCACCCAGAAATCGTCATGCGCTCCTACCTTTGATGAGAGGTCATATTGACCTTATCCGCGCTCATGAAAGCCGGGCTTCATCCGTTCTCCCGCCTGTAGCAATATTTCTTCGGATTCCTAGAATACTGTCGACTTAAAATGCAGGCTTCAAGCGGCACCGATAGCTCGCTGGGGCCGCCAGCGAAAAACTCTATCCTGCAAAAGCCGAAGGGCTCGTTCAGAACAGCTTCGAGGCAAAATTGAAGACTGCCGGCCGCTTGTTGACCCCAACTGCGCTCCAATCGTAGCTCCTTGCCGGAAGAATCCGTGGCGATTTCGCCCGTTGGCGTGTAGGGGTAGAGGTGGAGCGCGCCCGATGACACGCCATGGATTGTCAGAGTGGCGAAGCCGGCCACATACACATTGTCCTGCGTCGAATCAAAGGGGAGAGGCAGGCGAAGCCCCTCATTGTCCAGGCCCTTGCCCGTCAATAAAGTCGCCCCCCACACCGGGAAAGAGACGAGCTCGGGAAGATGATCCGGAATGGGGAAAAAAAGAGTGGCTTCGCAGAAGTCCGCATACTCGAATCCCACGGTGATCATTTAGTCGCCTGATTCTCTATCCGCCCAGGTTGCGCGACTTCAAACGCGAAACACTGCCCCATCCTTGAGGATCGTCATCCGCGGGATGTTCAGCCGCCGGAGCTCTTTGCGGATCCGATCACGGTACCGGGGTTTGACGTGGTAGATATACAGGGGCAGGCCGGGTTTGCCGATCTTCGTGAACTCTTTCACGAGGAGCGCCGGCGTGAGATGCTTGCTGGCGGCGGCCAGCTCTGCCAGCGCGTTGGGAAACGAGGTCTCGATCATCGCGGCGCGAAGGTCCCCTATGTTTGCAGCCAGGCGCCAAATTTTGTCGGTCCGATACGTATCCCCGCTGAAGACCAGCGCGGACTTGTTGTGCCGGATCAGGAAGCCGGCGCACGGTAGGGTATGATTGACGGCGACGGCCTGGACCCGCAGGCCGTCGATGGCGATCGATTCGCCCTCCCGGATCGCGCGCAACCGGAACACCGGATTCCGCGCCGGCAGCGCGGTGAAATCCGGCCAGATCTGATTGTTGAACAGATATCGCCGGAGGCCGGCCACGACTCCGGGCAGGCTGATAATCGTAATAGGCTTCCGGCCTTTTACCCCGACCAGATTTTCGGAGAGGAACGGAAGGCTTTTGATGTGGTCGACGTGAATGTGCGACAGCAGGATGTACCGGATCCGGCGCTGCTCGGACAGAGTCAGTGACGAGCAGACCGTTCCCCCTTCCAGGAGCACGGAGTGATTGATCAGAAAGCCGCAGGTGCCGTGGCCCGGCAGTTCCGCGCCATGACACCCCAGGACTCTGAGTTTCATTCGGGGCACTATACAGGAGATTTCGCTGAAGCGTCAAGCACTTGACCTTCCATCGCCGAGAGCATTATAATCCCCCGATTTTGGCGGCAACGCGGCATCATGCGTGGAGTATAACTTCGTGTCGGCAGGCAATGATTCCCCCCATGATTTGATCATTGTCGGCGCGGGTCCCGCCGGCATCAGCGCGGCCATCAATGCGCAGAAAAGCGGCCTCAACTACCTTCTCCTCGAAAAAACCGACCACATCGCGGACACGATCCACTGCTACCAAAAGGGGAAGTTCGTCATGGCGGAGCCGCTGGCCATCCCCCTGCGGGGCGGATTATGGATGGAGCCGACCACGCGGGAGACGCTTTTGGGCCGTTGGAGCGACGCGGTCAGGTCGCACGGCGTCAAAATCGAATTCAACGCCGGCGTGAAGGAAATCACCAGGCGGGACGGCCAGTTCCACATCACAACCGGCGACAAGCAATTTGCGGCCCGCCGCGTCGTTCTCGCCATGGGGACCCAGGGCAATCCCCGGAGGTTAGGGGTGCCCGGGGAGGACCTTCCCCATGTGCAAACCCGCTTGGCCGACCCCGACGCCTACGCGGATCAGGATATTGTCGTGGTCGGCGGCGGGGACGCGGCGATTGAAATCGCGCTCGCGCTCGCGGCGAAAAATCGGGTGACCATGGCGGTCAGAACGCCGGAGTTCGTTCGCGTCAAGGACAGCCTGGAGCGCCAGGCCCTCGACAAAGCCCGCAAGCGGCAGCTCACGATCCACTTCAATTCGGCGATTGAGAAGATCGAGGCCGGTTCCGTGGCCATCAAGCTTTCCGAATCGGTGATCAGCGTCAAAGCCCGGGTGGTGATCGTCAAGATCGGGGCGATCCCGCCGCGGCCGTTTCTGGAAAGCTGCGGGATCGAGTTTCCTTCAAAGGAACGGGAAGCGATGCCGGTGTTGTCCAAATCGTTTGAAACGAACGTGCCGGGCCTCTTCCTGATCGGGGCGGCCGGCGGACGGGAGCTGGTCAAGCATTGCATTAACCAGGGCCATGAGGTAGTGGAGCATCTCTGCGGCCGCTCCGTCCAGCCGGCCGATGAGGCCCTTCTGAGCGAAAAGTTGAATTTTCTCGCCGGAGCGGTGTCTGACCGGATCGCCTCGATCGCGTCGAAGGTGCCCGTGCTCTCGGGAGCCTCGGAGGCCCAAATCCGTGAGCTGCTGCTGTCATCGCAGTTTCACCGTATGGCCGGGGGCGAGTTCGTCTTCCGCCAGAATGATTTTTCGGAAAGCTTCTACATGATTCTGGACGGGCAGGTGGACGTGCTGGTCAAATCCGATGACGGCCGGGAGCGGGCGGTCGCCGCGCTGGGCCCGGCGCAGTTCTTCGGCGAAATGAGCCTGATTTCCGGCCGCCGCCGTTCGGCCAGCATCCGGGTGGCCAAACCGGCGCTGCTCTGGGAGGCGTCGAGAAAGGCGATGCTCAAGTTTCTTCACACCACGCCGCCGGCCAAGCGGCTGGTCGATCGCGGGTTTCTCGTTCACGCGTTCCAGAGCTACCTGTTCCCCAATGTTGAATATTCGTCGTTGGCCAAACTGGCCGGCATGGCCAACGTGCTTAAATTTGAGAAGGGCGGCGTCATTGTCAAGGAAGGGGATCCCGGCGACGCCTTTTATTTCCTTCGCATGGGCACCGTGAAGGTCAGTAAGACGAGCGAAGGCCGGGAGGTCGTCCTGGCCTATTTGGCCGCGGGCCAATATTTCGGCGAGATGGCGCTCCTGAGCGGGGAGCCGCGGACGGCGACGGTCTCGGCGGTCAACAAGGTTGAAGTGATCCAGGTCTTGAAAGGCGATTTTCTCGCCTTTCTCGAGTCCGCCCCGGAGTGCAAGGAGCCGATCCGTCAGGAGATCAATCGGCGGCAGCAGCGCAACGTGGAGGTCGAGCTTCGGCCCGAGATGGCGGAATTGGGGCGCTTTATGATCGGCCAGGAAGTCGTGGTGGGTGACAACGTTCTGCTGATCGATCAGGACAAATGCGTGCGCTGCGACTACTGCGTGAAGGCCTGCGAGGCGGTTCATGCGGACGGCCAGACGAGAATCAAGCGGGTGGGCATTATACATGCGAACCTTCTGGTGCCGAATTCGTGCCGTCATTGCGAGAATCCGCTCTGCATGACCGATTGCCCGCCGGGCGATGCGATTGTTCGCGATCCCCGGGGCGAAGTGTATATCCGGGACAACTGCATCGGGTGCGGAAAATGCGCCGAAAACTGTCCGTACGGCAACATTTTCATGGTCCATCCGAAACCCATCCCGCCATCGTTCTCGCTGACACAGTGGGTTGGCCGGCTGCTTGGCCGGAGCGAGCCGGCTTCGGCGGAGCCCACGCATGACAATGAACGGGCGTTCGCCGTGAAATGCGATCTCTGCCGCGGCATCGTCGGCGGCCCGTCATGCGTCCGTAGCTGCCCGACGGGAGCCGTCATGCGGTTGAATCCCATGGAGTATTATCAGCGGATGCAAACGAAGGTCCTCGGGCGTCAAGGGGCCGAATCGCGTGCTGAATAGTCCCTATAACCGGCCCTGGCGGCGGGTATTTCTGGCCCTGGCGGCGGCAGCGGCGCTTTCCTACGGCTGGTATGCCTACCGGATGGCGCCCAGCGGCGGCACCACGATGGGGTTGATCTACGGCGTCATCGGTCTTGTGCTCATCCTGTTTTTGCTCTTCTACGCGGTGCGGAAGCGGTGGCACCGGTGCGTCTACGGCAAGACGGAAATCTGGCTGAACGGCCATCTCTATCTCGGGCTCCTCGCCCTGTTGCTGGTCTATTTCCATGCGGGCTTCCGATTTCACGAGTTGAGCGGCGCCCTGGCGGCCCTGCTGTTGACGGTCGTGACGATCAGCGGGGTGGCGGGGGCGGTGTTGTACGCGCTGCTTCCCCGGCGGCTGACGGAGGTGGAGAGCAATGCGGCGCCCGAAGACGTGGCCAAGGAAATGAATCAGCTTGCCGAGCGGATCTATGCGATGGGGAGGACGAAATCACAGGCCTTTCGCGAGGTGTGCCAGGGACTGTTGGAAGAGAATGCGCCGGCCGGATGGCTGGGGTGGCGCATTCTCTTCAGCCAGCAGGGCGGCTCTGGTGCGTCGGCCGGTTTTCGCCGGCTGGTTGAAAAAGTGCGGACCGTTCCGGTTTCAGAACAGCAGGAAATGCAGCGGGTGATGC
>JBFMAJ010000008.1:0-21237 GCA_040755775.1 Nitrospirota bacterium | reverse complement strand
GAATGGCTGGGGGACGAGGATTCGAACCTCGGTAAGCAGAGTCAGAGTCTGCTGTCCTGCCGCTAGACGATCCCCCAGTGTTGACGCGGCGATTCAAAGATTGACGAATTATCCGGTCTGGCCGCCGATTGAGTCAAGCGCCTTCTTGAGCCGGGAGAGTACCCGATCCTTGCCCAAAAGTTGCAGCACGTCATAGATGCCCGGGCTGACGGTGCGGCCGGTGAGTGCCACGCGCACCGGCTGCGCCAGTTGCGCCATCTTCAACTGATGCGCGGCCATGACGGCCTCAAACGCCACATGCTGCGACGGCTCATCGAACACCGGTAGTTCCGCCAGCCGCTGCGCCAGATCGGCCAGCGCCGGCTTGACGGCGGGCGTTAAAAACTTGGCGGCCGCGGCCGGTTCCGGATTGATCTCCTCCTCCACGTAGCACATCGAGAAATCGGCCATTTCAGCCATCGTTTTCGTGCGCTCGCGCAAGGCCGTCACGATTTTGACCGCCTGCTCGATCGGCATCGAGCGGGCGGCCGGTTCCCGCTCGGCCAGATAATGGTCGCGCAACAGATGGGCCAGTCGCTCGGGCGCGGCTTCCTTCATGTAATGGCTGTTCAGCCAGAGCAGCTTGTCCGGGTTGAAGACGGCGGCCGACGGATTGATCTGCTCGAGCGAAAATTTGTCGATCATCTCCTGCAGCGAGAAAATTTCCTGATCGCCCGAGGACCAACCGAGCCGGGCCAGATAGTTTAGCAGCGCTTCGGGCAGGTAGCCCATTTCCCGGTAGACCAGCGCGGATGTGGCGCCATGGCGCTTGGAGAGGCGGGCTTTGTCCGGCCCCAGGATCATCGAAACGTGGGCGAACTGCGGCGGCTCGTAGCCGAAGGCGTCGTACAGGTGCAGTTGCCGGGGCGTGTTGTTCAAATGGTCGTCGCCGCGAATGACGTGGCTGATTCGCATCTCGGCGTCATCCACGACGACGCAGAGGTTGTAGGTCGGCGTGCCGTCCGAGCGCAGCAGGATCAGATCGTCGAGCTGGCTGTTCTCGAAGACGACGTCGCCCCGGATGATGTCGTGCACGACGGTCTGGCCCGTCTGCGGCGCTTTGAGCCGCACCGCCGTCGCGCGGCCGGGCAGCGGCTCCTTGCGGGTGCGGCAGCGGCCGTCGTACTTGGGCGTCTGCTTTTTGGCCAGCGCCTCGGCCCGGCGCGCCTCCAGCTCCTCCGCCGAGCAGTAGCAGTGGTAGGCGCCGCCCTGCGCCAGCAGCCGCTCGACGTGCGCGCGGTACTGATCCAGTCGCTCGGTTTGCCGGAAGGGCCCCTCGTTCCAGTCGAGCCCCAGCCACTTCATGCCCTCGATGATGCCGTGGATCGATTCTTCGGTGGAACGGCTGGTGTCGGTATCCTCGATCCGGAGGATGAAGACGCCCTTGTGGCGGCGGGCAAAGAGCCAGTTGAAGAGCGCCGTGCGCACGCCGCCGATGTGCAGATGGCCCGTCGGGCTGGGGGCGAAGCGGACGCGGACGGTGTTCGTGGACATCGCGGGCCATTATGGCAGTCGTCGGGGAAAAGGGTCAAGTGTACGGCCTGGGCCGAGGGCGGTTCCGCGGCACGGACTTGGCTGCGCTTACGGTGCTCGCCAGTCCTCGGGTCTCGGCCGTCCCGTTAATCGGAGCCATCGATAGGGCGGCCTCCGACACGTCCGCGTCACCGCCCCCGGCCCAGGCCTTTGAAGGGCGGCGGCGCCACCGATCCCGTGTTTGCCCGTCCCCAGAGAGTGTGCTACAGTATTGACGAATCAGGGGAATTTGGCGAGGATGGATTGGCGGGTATGGGTGTTCATCTTTCTGCTCGGCGCGGTGATCGGCAGCTTTTTGAATGTCTGCATCTACCGGATTCCCCTCGATCTGTCCATCGTCCGGCCCGGCTCGCGCTGCCCCTCCTGCAAGCGGCCGATCGCCTGGTACGATAATGTCCCGATCATCAGCTATCTGCTCCTGCTCGGCCGGTGCCGCCATTGCCGCGCGCCCATCTCCTGGCGCTACCCGCTGGTTGAGGCGCTCAACGGCGGCGGCTATCTGCTGCTGGCCTGGCAGTTCGGCCTGAGCTGGCCGACGCTGCTCTACGCCATCTTTTACTCGGCGCTGCTGGTCATCACCTTCATTGATATCGATTACCAGATCATCCCCGATGTGATCACCTATCCGGGCATCGTCATCGGCATCGCGGCCAGTCTCTTCTTGCCGTTGGGTTTGTGGCAGTCGCTGCTGGGATTTTTGATCGGCGGAGGAATTTTTTATCTCGTCGCCGAGGCCAGCTATCGGATCTTGAAGCAGGAGGGCATGGGCGGGGGCGACATCAAGTTGATCGCCATGGTCGGCGCTTTCTTGGGCTGGCAGAAGGTGCTGCTGACGATCTTCTTGGCCTCGCTGGGTGGGGCCGTGGTTGGCGGCGCCTTCATGCTGGCGAAGGGGTGGGGACGGAGGACGCCGATTCCGTTCGGGCCCTTCCTGGCGCTCGGCGCGGTGATCGCGCTCTTCTGGGGATCGGCGATTCTGGAGTGGTATGTTAGCATCGGCCGTTAAGCCTGTTGCGCCTGATGACGTCGGGCGGATCACGCTGGGCGGGCTGTTTTTCCTGCTGCTCGGCGCGCTGCTGGTGCTGCTGATGGCGATGGTCAGCGCCCAGTGGAATCAGATCGAGCAATTGCGCGCGGCCGCCGCCGAGCAGTTCGCCTCCCGGATCATGGCCATGGGCGAGCAGGCGCGCGCCGAGCTGGCGGCGCAGGGCGCACCGGCCCTGGCCGACTCCGCCGCGTTGGCGTCCTTGGCCGGCCGGGTGGGGAGCCGGCGGATCACGCTGTGGGATCTTGACGGCCGATTGCTGCTCGATTCGCAGCAGGGTTCTCCGGCAACATCGGCGGACACTTCGAAACTGCGTTTGGCCGATCTCGAGCCGCTGACGGCCGACGAGCGCGCTCAGCTCTCCAGCCGGGGCTACCTGGCCAGTCCGCGCCGGCTGCCGTCCGGCCTGATGACCCGCACCGTCTGGCTGCCCATCGTCGTGCCTCCCGACATGGAGGGCCGGTTCGCCTCCGGCGCGCTCCTCGCCCTCACCGTCGAGGTGCCGGCCGGGTTGCAGGCGCGCGCGGCGGAAAATGCCTCCTGGCCGCTGTTGCTGGTCTTCGGCACCGCCCTCCTCCTCCTGGCCTACTACGTCGCGCGCTCCATGCGCCTCTTTTCAGGGAGTGGCGCGGCTCCGGGCGGCGAGGCCGCCTACGGCGGCCGCCGGCGCGAGGCGTTCGTCATGGGCACGTTCGCGGGATTGATTCACGAGCTGAAGGAAAAGGAGCAGGAGCTGGCCCGTTTGCGCAGCCAGGCGGAAGAGCGGGCGCGGCACGTGGAAAGCTACAACGAGAACGTGCTGCGCAGCGTCGCCAGCGGGGTGCTGACGGTGGACCGGGAATTCCGGATCACATCGTTCAACGAGGCGGCCGAGCGGATTCTGGGTCTGCCGCGGGACCAGGTGATCGGCCAGCGGCCCGCCGATTTGTTCGGCCCCGGGCATCCTCTGACGCGCATCATCGCCCAGACGCTTGACCGGCAGGAGTGGCTCAGCCGCCAGGAGCTGGAGCTGGAAGGGCCCAATGGGCAGCTCTGGGTGGGGATGAGCACGTCGTTGTTGCGCGATCAGGCCGGCACGGTGCTCGGCGCCACGATCGTCTTTACCGACTTGACGGAGATCAAGCGGCTGCAGGAGCAGGTGGAGCTGCGGCGCCGCCTGGCCGTGCTCGGCGAGATGTCGGCGGGCATCGCGCATGAGTTCCGCAACTATATGGGCGCGATCATGGGCTATGCCCGGCTGCTCTCCAAACAGATGAAGCCGGACGAGCCCGGCCATCAGATGGCGAACGCCATCTATGACGAGCTCAAGGCGATGAATCGCCTGATCGACGATCTGCTCCAGTTCGGTCGCCACACCGACCTGGCGCTGCAACCGACGGATCTGGCCGACCTGTTGAAGCGCTGCTTGGGCCAGGTGGCCACCCGCTGCGCCGAGCAGCAGGTGAGGGTGTCGCTGACGCTGCCGCCAACGGGCGATCCAACACCGGCCCTGCAGCTTGACGAGGGGCTGATGCGCCAGGCCGTGCTGAATCTGTTGACTAACGCGCTGGACGCGATGGCCGGAGGCGGCACGTTGTCGGCGCAGATGAAACGGATCGGCCAGCGCGACGTCGAGCTGGCCGTCGGCGACACCGGCGCGGGGATCGCTCCCGAGCACCTGGAGAAGATCTTTTTGCCCATGTTCACCACCAAGGAAAAGGGCACCGGGCTGGGGCTGGCCCTGGCGCATAAGATCGTGCTCTCCCACGGCGGCCGCATCAGCGTCGAGAGCAAAGAGGGCGGCGGCGCCACGTTTCGCATCGTGCTGCCGGTCAAGCCCCCCGGTCACGTGTAGCGTGTGCCGCGCCACCGCCCGTCGGCGGGTTATGCGCCGTTCGACGCGTCCGCTTTGCCCGCGTCCGACATGGCCCGGATCTGCATCCGGCCGTTGACCGGCAGCGCGTCCAGCAGCACCGTCTCGCTGCCGTCCTGATTGATGAACGCCGCGCCGATGCGAATCCAATAGCTTTTGCCGTTGCGCTCCGCGATCGCGAACACTTGCCGGACCGCTTTTCCCGCGGTCTGTTTGGTTGCCGCTTCGGCCATGGAAGGTCTCCTTTCGTGAGAGGTTGATGGCCAACCGCAGCCAAAGCACCTTTCATGCCAGGACACACCGCGAATATAGGGCCTTGCGGCTCCGGCGCGAGGTCAGCGTGTATGCCGTTGCGTTCAGCTTCGATCGAGGCGTCCTCGCCCTGGATGACCGATCGTTCAGGGTGTGCTATACTCCCGACGTTTCATTGAGGCAGCAGGCTGGTCCAGGAAATGCACACCGGGTAAATCATGGGCAAGATTCTGGTCGCCGAAGACAAGGAAAGCATGGCCAAGATGCTGATGCAGGCGCTGGCCGCGGCCGAGCATGAGACGGTCTGGGCCAAGGACGGCCGGGAGGCGATCCAGCAAGTGCGCGACGGCCGGTTCGACCTCATTATCACCGACTTGAAGCTGCCCTTCAAAGACGGCTTGGCCGTGCTGGAAGCGGCCAAGGAGTACTGCCCCAAGACGCCGGTCGTGCTGATGACCGCCTACGGCACGATCGAGACGGCGGTCAAGGCGGTCAAGGAGGGCGCCTACGACTTCCTGACCAAGCCGTTCGACCCCGACCATCTGCTCCTGCTGATCGACAAGGCGCTGGAAAAGCAGCGGCTCGTGACCGAGAACGTGATTCTCCGGGACGAGATGGCCAAGCACCTGAAGGTGCCGAAGATCATCGGCAAGAGTCCCGCGATGGCCAAGAGCCTCGAGGCGCTGCAAAAAGTCGCCGCCAGCAACACGACGGTGCTGCTGCTGGGCGAGAGCGGCACGGGCAAGGAGCTCTTCGCCCGCGCGATTCATTACGTGAGCCCCCGCAAGGACGGCCCCTTCGTGGCGATCAACTGCGCGGCCATCCCGCGCGATCTGCTGGAGAGCGAGCTGTTCGGCCACGAAAAGGGCGCCTTTACCGGCGCGGTGGGGCGCCACATGGGCAAATTCGAGCTGGCCGACCGTGGCACCATTTTCCTGGACGAGATCGGCGAGATGGACCTGGGGCTGCAATCGAAACTGTTGCGGGTGCTGGAGGAAGACGAGGTCATGCGCGTGGGGGGCACCGCCAAGGTGAAAGTGGACGTGCGCGTGGTGGCGGCCAGCAACCGCAATCTGCCGGCGGCGATCACGGAGAAGCGGTTTCGCGAGGATTTGTACTACCGCTTGAGCGTTTTTCCCATCATCATTCCGCCGCTGCGCGAGCGGACGGAGGACATTTTCGTGCTGGCCGAGCATTTTCTCGATGTCTATTGCCACGAGCTGAAAAAACCGATGAAGCGGCTGACGCCCGAGGCCAAAACGGCGCTGTTGAACCATCCCTGGCTGGGCAACGTGCGGGAGCTGCAGAATTGCATCGAGCGGGCGGTGATCTTGTCGGAGGGCGACTTGATCGGCCCGGAGCTGCTCAACCTGCGGGAGCGCGAGGCCGCCGGCGAGCTGGCCGAAGTGCCGACCGAAGGCTCACTGCACGAGGTGAGCGCGGCGGCCAGCCGGGCGGCGGAAACCCGGCTGATTCAAAAGGCGCTCAAGGAGACCAACGGGAACAAGAGCCGGGCCGCCGAGATCCTGCAGGTCAGCTATAAGACGCTGCTGACGAAGATCAAGGACTATGGGATTGAGTCATAAAGCATACGGCGATGGGGGGCGCGGGGAGGAGCGTGAGCATCGCTCCCCCCGCTTGAGCGAGTGCGAGAGCACTCGCGGATAGGACGGGCGCGATGATACCACCCGCATGGGCCACCACCTTTCTTACGCATCAATTACTGCACTATCTTGATTTTTCATCGCCGGCCGCCGCCCGCGCCATCGACTACCGGGCGCTGGTCTCCGGCATCGACGGCTTCGAGCCGTCCGACTCGCCCGAAACGTTTTTGCGGGATCCCCACCATTGGCTGCCGGAGCCGTTGCTGCGGCGGGTGCTCGCCATGGCGGAGCAGATGGGCGGGAGCAAAACCGTCGCCTATGAGGCGGCGCGCCATTATTTCGGCCAGGGGCGTCCCTCGCAGCCCTCGCTGCTGGAGGTGATCGCCCTGGCCTTCTCCGACGTGGGCGGGATGGTGGGCTCCTCGCATCTCTGGGCCGGCGCCTACACCACCTATCTGCAGATGCAGGCGCTGATCCCCAAGCGCCGGGACCACCCGGGCGGCGAGCAGCAATGCTGGCTGCTGGCCCGCCTGGCGCCCGGCATCGTGCCGATGCTGTCGGCCCATCATTTTCTCCGGGGCAACTACGAAGGCTTCACGCAATTGTATGACTGGGTGGAGTCGGCGGCCTGCGAGCCGTGCGCGCTGCAAATTTCTTTGGAGGAGATTGCGGCCGAGTTTCCCGGCGCGTCGATTCAACGGGACGGCGATCGGATCCGGGTGCGCGACGCGTCGGGGGCCGTGATCGCGGAGGGCCGCCGCATCGCCATGACCGAGGAGACGGTCGAGTTGGATCCGTCGAGCCCGCCGCCCGGCGCGGCGCCGATCGTGACCGTCCGCGACGGCCGCGCCGCCATGTTCGGCTCGTCGGCGCCGGCCGTGCCTACCGGCAGGCAGGCGGTGGAGATCGTGCGCGGCGGCACGCTCGCGGCCGGCTCGATGAGGCACCGCTTCCGCGAAGGGGAGCGCTACGGCGCGCCCTATTCCTGCTACCGCTTCCGCTGGCGCGAGCGGCCACGGCGGGCCGACACGGCCGCCGCGGCCCAGGTCCGGCGCCAATTTTCCTCGATGCTGTTGAGCGCCCTGCAGCAGACGCAGGCCGTGCACCGGCGGTTGCTGAGCGCCACGATCGATCAGCAACAGCTTTCGGCCGAAAATTTGTCGCTCCGCCGGCGATTGGAGGCGTCGCCGGCGGGGACGATGCACCCGACGATTCTGGGCCAGAGCCCGGCGATCCGGGAGTTGTGCCGGATGATCGACCTGCTCGCCGAGACCGACACCACGGCGCTGATCATGGGCGAGACCGGCACGGGCAAGGAGCTGGTCGCGCAGGCGATCCACCGCCAGAGCGCCCGATCGGCCGGCCCCTTCCTGGCCGTGAATTGCGGCGCGCTGGCCGAATCGCTGCTGGAGAGCGAGCTGTTCGGCCATGAGCGGGGCGCCTTCACCGGCGCGATCAATCGCCGGCGGGGAAAATTCGAGCTCGCCCACGGGGGCACGCTGTTTCTGGACGAGATCGGCGAGGTGGCGCCGGCGATGCAGGTGAAGCTGTTACGGGTGCTGCAGGAGCGCGAAATCCAACGGGTCGGCGGCGAGCGGCCGATCGCCGTCGACGTCCGGATCATCGCCGCGACCAATCAGCCGCTGGACAAGCTGGCCGCCGAGGGGCGATTCCGCCAGGATCTCTATTACCGGCTCAAGGTGGTGCCGGTGGCGGTGGCGCCGCTGCGGGAGCGGCGGGAGGATATTCCGCTGCTGGCCCGGCATTTTCTGCGGGAATATGCCGCGCGGTTGAATCGCCGGGTCTCGGCCATTTCGCCGGAGACGTCGGCCATCCTGGCGGATTACGGCTGGCCGGGGAACATCCGGGAGCTTCGCCACGTCATTGAGCGGGCCGTGCTCCTGGCCGGCGAGCAGCCGGCGTTGACGCCGGCGCTGCTGCCGCCGGAACTGCAATCGACCCAGCGCGCCGGCTCGGCTGAATCCTTGGCGGTAGCGTCGGCCGATCGGCCGCTGCCGCTGGGCGACTGGGCCCGCTGCGCGCAGTTGCTCCGCCAGCACGGTTCGCTCGATGAATTGCTGACGATGATCGAGTGGCAGATCGTCACCGAGGCGATGGCGGCGCACGGCGGCAACAAGAGCCGAGCGGCCAAGGCGCTCGGCCGGAGTTACCGCTGGCTCCGCAAACTGGAGAGCCGCCTGAACCCGCCGGGCCGGTCGGCGCCCCAGGCCTGAACGGCTGTACCCATTCAGCGCGCGTTTCTTTTTCACTTCACTCTGATTGTCAATTGATTTTTCTGCCGATTTTTCCCTCCTCGCGCATTGGCATGAAAATTGTTTATCCCCAAGGCCATGTGTGCGCGAAGCAAACGACACGGATCGGGTGGCTGGACGTTGTTGGAAACGGCGGTGGTGCTGTCGCTAGCCGCGATTGCCGCCACTGCCGCCGTGCCCTCATTCGATGGGCTGACTGATCGCCTGGCCCTCAGATCCGCCTCCGTCACGCTCATTCAAACGCTGCGGACGGCGCGCCATCGCGCGATGGCCGAGGGCCGCGCGTACACGGTGGCCTTTGATCCGTCCGGCCGGATCTATGCCGTAACCGAGCCGCCGGGCGAACGGATCGCATTGCCGGTCCGCGTCCAATTCGGCGCGGCCGCCGGCGTGCTGGGGCCGCCCAGCCAGCCGGTCCGGCCACCGCCGGCCGGCGGCGTCACCTTTCGCGGTGAACGAGTCATCTTTTTCCCCGATGGCGCGCTCAGCCCGGGACCCGGCGCGATCTATCTGAGCAGCCGCCGCGGCGAGACGATGGCGATCACCCTGAACATCGCCGGCCATCTCCGGCGGTATCGATGGGAGGAGCGAGGGGAGGGGCAGGAATGGACACCGATGTAGGGAAGGCATCCGCGATGCACGCGGCGGGGTTCAGTCTGATCGAGGCGATGATGGCGCTCTTCATTCTGTCCGTCGGTTGTCTCGGGGTGATCGGCATGGTCTCGCTGGCCGATCGAGCGATGGCTTCATCGGCCAAATTGGATCGGGCCTCGGCGTTGGCCCGGGAGGTGCTCGAGAAGAATCGGAGCGCCTCGTTTGAGGAATTTGTGCTGGAGAACGGCCGGGGTGATCGCACGGAGTCAATCGGTCCGTTTGCGCGGGAACGCCGCTTTCAACGTGATCGGCCATCGGCCGGTTTGGCGACGCTGTCGGTCGAAATCCGATGGCGGGACGGGCAGGGCCGGCCCCGGAAGCTCGACTGGGCGATGCTGCGCGCCGACCCGCGCGCGGGTGATCCATGACGCGCGATCGCGGTGCGACGCTGATCGAGCTGATGACCGCGCTCGCCATCATCGGCCTGACCGCCGCGGGCGCGTATCAATTGCTGGCGGGCCATCTGCATCATCTTGCGCGCCGGGAGGCGGCGGTTGAGCGGCGGCAGGAAGGGCGCGCCGCCCTGGCCCTGTTGGCGCGGGAGCTTCGCCTGGCGGGATTTCCCACCCGGCCCGATCCGGTGTGCCATGCCATGGCCGGCGGCGTGGAGGTGGAGCCCGCGGCGATTCGATTCTTGGCCAACCTGCACGGCGTCGCGACGACGCTGGCCGCCCCGGCCTCACCCGGCGACACGGCGCTCGTCGTTCCCGATGATCGGCGGATTCTGGCCGGCGGCTTGACCGTCAGCCCGGGCTCGGTCTTCTCGGCGCGAGACGTGATTTATCTGCATGATCTTGCCGGGGATCAGGCGGAGTGCCACCGGCTTGACCGGCCGGGCGCATCCGGCCGCATTGCGCTGGCGGCCGCGGATCCGGTGCGCCGCGCTTTTCCCGCCGGCAGCCGGATCGAGGTGATCAATCTGGTCCGCTACGCCTATGCGCCGGCGGCGCGCCAGCTCACCCGCAGCGTCGATGGCGCATCGCAAGCGGTGGCCGATTCTGTGGCCGCCGCCGGCTTTTCGCGTCAGGGCCGGCTCGTGGGCGCGGTCATCACACTGGCGCCGCCGGATGTCGCCATGGCCGGCCTCGTCGATGTGCAGGTGGCGATGCGGAACTCGCCGGAGACTGAGCATGAATGAGCGGGGCAGCGGGCTCGTCGTCATGCTGTTCATGCTGATGCTGCTGACGTTGTTGGGCGCGGCCGCGTTGCAGATGGGGCAGGCGGATCTTGAGCAGGCCCGCTTGCAGAAGGAGCAGGTGCGCGCGGCCGATCTGGCCGAATCGGGGATCGAGCTGGCGATGAGCTGGTTTGCGCGACCGGAGCAATTCGCCGGCCGGTATGCCGCCGCGGGGCCCTGCCCGGCGGCCGCTCGCGCCGATGAGCTCTTCATGAAGCGGTGCCGGCGAGCCTCCGGCCGGCTCAGCTTTGTGACGGACGACGGAGCCAGCCAGTTTCAGGGAAACCGGGAGGCGCCGGACGGCGCCGTCACGCTGCCGGCCTCGTCGCTATTCCCGCACATTCAGCATGCAGCCGCCGGCGGCGTGGAGGTGCGGATTTACCGGCCGGTCAGCCGCGGCGCCGTCTGCACCGTGGAGGCGACGGGCCGCACGCCGGGCGGCGGCCTCCAAACGGCACGGGTGGAGTTGACCGAGCTGTTCGTGCCAAACTTTGTGACGGCGATTGAATCCGGCGACCGTGAGCTCTGGCCTTACGAGGAGCTGAGGCGGCTGAGCCGCCGCTACGGCCGCTATTATACGAGCAATCGGGACGGGCGGCTCTATCTGAATGGGCAAGGCCCGCCGCTCGCGGCCGATGACGTCTTCCTGCGGTCTGATGCGGCGCCGCTGATCTTCATTGATACGGTTGACGGCCGGCCGCCGCGCTCGGGCCCCGATGGCAACATGCCGACCTTAGTCCTGTCGGGCTCGGCCGGCGGGTCGAGGCGCTATATCGCCGGTCATGTCGTGCTTTCGCCGCGCGCGGACGACCGTTCGGCCCCGCTGGGAACACAATTCACCGGCGGCTTTCACTTGGCCGGCCAACTGCGGGTCACTCAAGAAAGCAGCTTCTTTGGCGCCGTCTATGCGGCCCAAGGATTTGCCGGCGTGGATCGGTTGAAGATTGAGTATGACCGCCAACTTGGCGCGAGCCGGCTTCGCGGCTGGCCGGTGGTGGCCAGACTTCAGGGAAGCTGGCAGGGCACAGTATATAAATGATAAGTGCATCATGCTCCAGCGTTGTTGTGGATTTGGCTACATAGTTTGAACGGAAAGCCATTGCTGACTTTCCCCGAGTGTTAACCGATTAAATCTTCTACCACATTGATATATAAGAAATTCTAGTCTGCCATGCCATCTGGCACCGGTGTTGCATCTATCTTGGGCAAATGATCGGTGTCGTTCATACGAGAAACCAGCAAGGCTATACGTTAATCGAACTGATGACGGTAGCCGCCATCGTAGGGATCATGACCGCAATCGCGGTTCCATCTTTCCTGGCGTTTCAAGCTCACCGGAGTCTGACAATCGCGGCCGATGAGCTGGCGTCCGATCTCCGGCTTGCCAGACAGTATGCCATCTCCCGAAGCGCCAGGCACCGGATTCTTTTTGACGCGGGTGCGGAGCAGTATCAGATCGAGCGCTGCACCTGTCCGGGGACACTGGTCGGCGAGGCCAGAGATTTGAGCAGGACCGATTTCGGCAGGAAAACAGTCGATCTGGTGAGCGTGAAGGATTCCACTGGGGTGGCTCTGGCCACCCCCGCAATCGAATTTAATACGAATGGCATTGTCGTCTCGCCCGGAGCGAATTTCCCCGTCACGATCACCCTTCAGCGGCCTGGGAGCACGGAGCAGAAGGTCGTGACGGTGAACATCGCCGGGATGGTGAAGGTGCAGGATCCGGCATGACACGCGCCATTGATCATCGCGGATTCACACTGTTGGAATTGCTGGTCACACTGGCGATTTTGTCCATCGGCCTGCTGGGGACGGCCGGGATGATCGTGCAGGCGATGCAGTCCAACAACTTCAGCCGCAAGATGACAGCCGCCTACGTGGCGGCCCAAGATAAGTTGGAGTTGAAAAGCCGCCAGGCGTATAGCGATCTGTTCCAGGATGATCTTCTCGCCGCCTGCGCGGCCGGCAGCGCGCCGGATGGGCTGATGGATGACTGCAGCCCAGCCGACGGCGTGTTCGATACGATTCTGCACGACGACGGGCTCAACGGCGACGCGGCGGCCGGCGACACCATCTTTACCCAGCGGGATACGCCGAGCTCTGGAATCACCCGCACCTGGACCGTGCAGAGAGACGACGCATCGAATTTGGCCACCATCCAGGTAACCGCCACCTGGACGGACAAAGCCGGCCAGGGCCACTCGGTGACCCTGACGACCCTGAAGGCCAAGGAGTCGTGATGAACAACGGTCGCGGACAGCGCGGCGTCACGATGATCGAACTGCTGGTCGTGTTGGGCCTCGTGGGGCTGGTGGCCATCGCCATCTATACCGTCTACCTCTCATTTTTGAGGCATTACCTTGTCCAGACCCAGGTCAACGCGATGCAGCAGAATGCCCGCATCGCGCTCGATCTCATGCTGCGGGAGATTCGCACGACAGGGTATGATCCCTTAGGGGGGATCTTTTCTGCCGGCAATCCGCCTGTGAAAGCGGCCTCATCGATCCAGTATCAGCTTCAAGCCGACCTTGACGAAGATGGCGCCATTGACGCGGACGAAGATATCACCTACCGGTTCAATGCCAATAGCCTGGAGCGGAGAGTCGGCGCGGCGGGCGCGTTTGAAACCGTGGCGGAGAATATCGAATCGATGGCTTTCAGTTATGTGTTGCTTGATACGACGGGCGCGCCCGTCTACAGCCTCGACAGCAATCCGTCAGCCGGCGAACTAGGGCAGATCGTCACGGTGAATCTCCGCTACACGGTCAGGACGGCAGAGGAGGACCCCAATTGGACCGTTGGGGACAATCCCGATACGGCGCCGGTGGAAAACGACGGCTACCGGCGGCAGACGGTCACGACGGCCGTCAATCTGCGTAACCTCAAAGGCGGTACGGCCAACTGTGGCAGCGCGCCCGGCGCGCCGCAGAATCTTCAGGCGGCCGACACGCCATGCGATACCGGCAACAGCATTAGCCTGACCTGGGATAAATCGGCTGATGACGGCGCCGGCGAGTCGGATGTCTCGGCTTATCGCGTCTATCGCAACACGACAGGCGTCGGGCTTCAGAACCCGGCCAACCAGATCGCTCAAGTGGCCGCCAACGGAACGGCGACTTACACCTACGCGGACAGCGCGGGCGTCGCCAACGGGACGACCTACCACTATCTGGTCACGGCCGTCGAGGGCTGCAACCCGCCCCGCGAAACCCCCGTGGCTTCCTCCGCGTCGGCCGCGGCCGATGACGACAGGCCCGCGCCGGCCCAGAGCGTGCTCGCCTACGATACGCCCTGCGACACGGGGCAGAGCCTGACGGTCAGTTGGAGCAAGTCGGCGGATGATGGAGTTGGCCAGAATAACGTCACGACCTACAGGCTCTACCGGCGTCTTGCGTCAGACCTTGTTTTTCCCAATACGCCGATCGGAACCGTCACGGCGACCGGGGCGCTGACCTATTCGTTCGTGGACGATAGCAACTCGAATTCCTCAAGCCCGCCCGTCGACGGTACGGGCTATGTCTATGCCGTGCGAGCCTTTGCCGCAAGCTGCAATCTTGAATCGGCGGAGGCGCTCTCCGCCGTCGCGACATCGACGGCGACGATCGGCCCGCCGACGCTCGACACCGCCACCCGCACCGACGCGGGAGTCGGCCAGGCCGTGACTCTGAGCTGGACGCCCCCGGGCGGAGCCGGCAACGAGCCCTCCTGCTTGAATCGTTACAAGATTTACCGGTGCGCCCAGAACCCCTTCGACACGGCGGCCTGCGGCTCCTACAGTTACGTGGGCCAGACCGCCAGCGGCTCGCCGCCGCCGACCTCGTTTGTCGATACGCTGCCGGGCGGCGATCCGAATCTCGTGAAGAAACTCTGCTACACCGTGACCTCTGTCGATACGCTCGGTAATGAAAGCGACCAATCCAACGCGCAATGCACCATGCCGACCTGCAGCAACCCGCCAACCCTGAGCATCACCTCCCCATCGGACGGAGCGTCGGTCTCAGGCAGCGTCACGATGACGGCTGATGCGACGGCCAATGGCCTGGCCACCTCCATCTATCAGGTGAGTTTCTCCATCGCCCCACAGGCTGGAGGGCCGGTCTCCGACAGCTTTATCGACACGAACGGCGCGGACGGCTGGAGCTGGACGCTGAACACCTCGACGCTGCTGAACGGCGTTTATACCCTCACGGTCCAGGCGACGGACGATACCGGCTGCACCAGGACTCAAACCATTACGATCACGGTGGCCAATTCCACCTGCGACGTCGGCATCGTGGACGGCTCGCAGGACGTCTTCGGGCTGGACTACAACAAGGTCACCTTCCAGCTCTATAACCTGATCGGCAGCGATGTGACGGTCAGATCAATGCGCGTCACCTGGTCCGGGCTGCCCGGCGGGGTGCAGATCAAGAAAATCAAGGTGAACGGAGCGCAAAAATGGGCGGGAACCCAGAATTCCGGGGTCTGCCTGAACGTGACCGACTTCACGGTCGCGGGGACCAACACGATTTCGAATCCCCTTGCCCTCGAGCTTGAGTTTAGCGACCCGCAAGTGTTGGACAACTCGACGGCGCAGGTGGTCGTTGATTTCTCCGATAACGACTCCTGCGGGGGGCGGATCTGCTCCCAGACGCTGACCAACAGCCTGGTCTGCGACGTTGCCCTCAAGTCGGGCAGCGTGGTAATCGGCGGCGGTAGCGGGAGCAAAGAAGTGACGTTCAGCATCTACAACGCCAACGCGTCGCCGGTGACCTACAAGTCGATGCGCGTTGATTGGAGCGGCGCGCCGGGCGGCACCAAGATCGAGGAGGTGCTGATCAACAACGTGACCCGGTGGAAACACGACGGGATCGGCACGCCGGACGGACGCCAGGATTCCGGGATTTGCCTGAACGTTGATGATTTCACCATCAGCGGGGCGACCAGCGGAAGCCCGATCCCGGTGAAGCTCAAATTCAATAAAGCGATGACCGGCACGACGGTCACCGTCCGGTTCGCCACGACCGACGGCTGCAGCGGCACCATCTGCGTGATGCCGCTCAATTAGCGGGAGGTGAGCCATGACCTGGTTGAGCCATGTCAGGAATGAACGGGGTGTCATTTTGGCGATCAGCCTCTTCTTTCTGGTGATGCTGACGCTCCTGGGGCTGGCGGCACTCTTCAGCTCAACGACCGAACTCGACCTGACCGGCAACGAGCGGGTGGTGAACACGGCGGTGGATGCGGCCAACGGTGGCGCGGAGCGATATCTGGCGTCGCTGCAGACTGGGCTGGGCCAGTATCGGGAACGGGGCGGAACCTTCGCCGCCGCCAACGGCTATCCTGCGGCCGTGCCGGATAGCACGAATGACCTGGACGGCGACGGAGGGATCGACTTTGACGCGCTCTTCATCAGCAAAACGGTTACCAGCGCGACCAAGTTTGTCAAGAATAATCTTGCGGTCGGCGCGATCGGCGACGTTGATCTGGCGGCGGAGCCGCTCGCGGGCGATCCCAACACCGCGTGGGTGACCGCGACAGCGACCAGCGGCCAGGTCACCAAGGCGGTCAGAGTGCAGATCAGGTATGCCCTGGATACCTCGTTTTGGGGCGCGCTCATCTCGGACGCCAATTCCACGTGCTCGCCGGGCACCAACCCCAAGGGCGCGGCCCAGTGCGGCAACATCGTCTTCAACGGAAACGGCACGTCCGACAGCAATCTCTACCTGGACGGCGGCGCCTCGGCCAACGGCAACATTCTTTATTACTCGAATAACGGCGCGTCGGGCGTCGATATGACCGATGCGAGCACCTGTCCAGATGGTTCTCCCGACTGCGCCGTTGAGCTCCACGTCTCCGACACGGGAACGCTGAGCCAGGATCTGGGGGGGACCTCCGGCGCCATTCCCGATTACACCGATCCGTCGTCCAGCGCGCAGTTGTTTGACTTTACCCAGTTCATCCACGCGGCCAATCAGCCGGGGGTGGGAGAGGTGATGAGCCTGGCCCAATTTGCCGATTATTTTCAGCCTGCGCCCGGGGCCGATTGCTCATCAATCACCACCCCGCTCGAAGGCATCATTGTGGTGAATGTTGACGCCACGCTCTATGGCAACAATAACCCCAAGTTGGATACTGCGCAAACCCCAGCCGACAGCAACCCGGCGACGGGAGATTTCCGGGGGGTCTGCCCGATCGATGTCCGGGGCACGCTGCTGTTCAACATCACCAACAATGCGAATCCGCTCTATAAAATCTTTGTGAAGACCGGCCTCAATGTCAATCCTGCCGACCTGTCAACCGTCATTCCCGGCGATCCGTCGACCTACACCACCGGCTACCCGCCGCCCTGCGGCGGCGCGGGGGAGCCCGTCTGCCCATGGGACGTCGATCTGTCGGGCTACGCCGATTGCGGCGGCGGCACGGTCCAGTGCCAGAACTTTGGCGAGAATGCGGATCTGCCCGCGCTGATGTACAACACGGGGATCATCGACATCCACGATGAAGCCAACATCAGCGGGGTACTCTACACGCCGAGCTTTGTCGAGATCGAGCAGAAAGCGGATGGGAACACCCAGTACATCAACGGATCGATCATCGCCGGCGGCGGCATCTATATCGAGGATCGCAATACGGCCAATGCCGGCAACACGATAATCAGTTTCGATGCTGATGCGCTGACCGATTTGGCGGTGCGTGATGTGGCGAGAGTGCTTTCCCGTGAGGCCTGGAAGGAATGCATGGATCCCAACCCGTGCAATTAATTGGAATCGAATAACCAATAACCATGGAGAAAAGGATGAAACGACGCAGCAGATGGATCATCGCCGGCGCCTTGGTCGCGGTATGCGCCATGACAAGCGCGACCATGGCCGAAGAGAAGCAAGAACAGCAGTTGCAGGTCATGATCAAAAACGGAGCGCTTCAGCCGGAGACGCTCCAGGCCAAAGCCGATATCGGCATCGTGTTGACCGTGACTAATGGCCGGCAGGCGGATGTTGAGTTCGAGAGCATGGAACTGAGCCTCGAGGAGGTCATCCGTTCCGGCGAGTCGGTCACCATTGCTATTCCGCCTCTTGCGCCAGGGCGGTATGAAGTGTTCGATGAATTTCAGCCCGGCGTGAGAGGCTGGATTGTGGTGGAATAGGAGCGGATGTGGCCCGGCGGTTCGGCGAATATTTGCTGGATCAGAAACTCCTGAATGAGCAGCAACTGGCCCATGCGCTCGAGCGGCAGGTGACGGTCGGCGGGCGGCTGGGGACGAATCTGGTCGAGCTGGGTTTTCTGAGCGATCTGGAGCTGACCCGCGCGCTCAGCCGTCATCTGAACATGGCGCCGGCGCAGCCCGATGTCTTCGATGACATTCCGGCCGACCTGATCCGCCTGCTGTCGCCCGAGCTGGCCCAGCGCCATGGGGCGGTGCCGTTTCAAAAAGAGGGACGGCGCACGCTCTGCGTGGCGATGGCCGATCCGTCCGAGCTGGCGGCGCTCGATGAATTGAAGTTCGCGGCGGGCTCCGACATCAAGCCCTTTCTGGCGCCGGAGGCGAAGATCGAGTGGGCGTTGGAAAAATATTACGGCCTCACCCGGCCGCTTCGCCACGTCTCGATTTTAGGCGCGTCGGCCGGCATGACGTTGCTTAACGAGCACGGGGAGGTGGATGCCGAGCGCGCGGAGCAGACGCTGCCGACCGTCGAGAATTTTGAGCACGGGCTGAAGCTCGCCTATGACGAGCTGCTGCACGTGAAGCACCGGGATGAGGTGGTGGCGGTGCTGCTGCGCGAATCGTCCCGGGTGGCCGATCGCGCCCTCTTTTTCGCCATCGCCGAGGGGCGGGCAATCGGGCTGATGGGCCGCGGGGGCGGCGCCATGGAGGAGTTCTTGGGGCTGGAGATTCGCCTGGAACAGAGTCCGCTGCTGCGCCACGCAGTGGATAAACGGGAGGCCGCCGTGCAGCCCCATTCGGCCGAGGCGCTGGGCCCCGCCCTGTCGGGGCTGCTCAAGAACGCTCCGCCCCGGCAAATTGCGGCCTTTCCGCTGACGGCCGCCGGCCACGCGGTCGGCGTGCTCTACGCCGACACGCAGCAGCCCGGATCCTTCCCCTGCGCCGAGCTGCTGCAGAAATTGGCGGCCAAGGGCGGCATGGCCATGGACATGCTGATCCTGAAGAAAAAGATTCTCGAGTTGTAATGGCCGCCGGCCGCATTCGGCTTGTGTCGCTTTTCCCGCCCGTGCTATACTGCCAGTCGAGGAGTCATCCTCTCCATTGAAGCGCTTTGCCACGGCTCACATTCGCCTGCCTGACGATCTCGATCTGGCCCGCCTGTTCGGCAGTTACGACCAGCATTTGAAGGTCATCGAGCGGATGCTCGGCGTGTCGATCCGCGCCCGCGGCCGCGAGCTGCACCTGAAAGGGCCCGCGTCGTCGATCGAAGCGGCCAAAACGGTCGTCGAGACGATCGGCCACCGGCTGCGCGCGGACGGCCGTTTGGGCGTCCAGGACGTGGTGCTGAGCATACAGCACCAGGAACCGGCGGCGGAATCGCCGCCCCTCGGGGTGAGCCCTTGGGGTGAACCCCGCGGCCGGGGCTCGGACCGGCGCGCGTCCGGATCTGTTCAGGCGCCCTCGGCGCCGCCCGCGTCCCCGGAGGGGCCCGTGGTGCCGACGAAAAAACTCCTGTTGACGCCCAAATCGGCGGCGCAGCGGGCCTATATCGAGGCGGTGAAAAAGAACGACATCGTCATCGGCATCGGCCCGGCGGGCACCGGCAAGACGTTTCTGGCCATGGGCATGGCGGTCGCGGCGCTGCTGGGCCGGGAAGTGGGCCGGATCATCCTGACCCGGCCGGCGGTGGAGGCCGGCGAACGGCTGGGCTTTCTGCCCGGCGACCTCTACGCCAAAGTGCATCCCTTCGTGCGGCCGCTCTATGACGCGCTCTACGACATGATGGACGTGGAGCAGGCCAACCGGCTGATCGAGCGGGGAGAGATCGAGATCGTGCCGCTTGCCTATATGCGAGGGCGGACGCTGAACGACTCGTTCATCATTCTGGACGAGGCGCAAAACGCCACCGCCGAGCAGATGAAAATGTTCCTGACGCGGATGGGATTCCGCTCGAAGGTCATGGTCACCGGCGACATCACCCAGGTCGATCTGCCCACCGAGCGGGCCTCCGGCTTGATCGAGATTCAAAAGATTCTGGGCGGCGTGACCGGCATCGAGTTCGTCTACTTCACCGAGCGGGACGTCGTCCGCCATCCCTTGCTGCAGGAGATCATCCGCGCCTACGAGCGGCATGAGAGCAAAAAGGGCAAAGGGTGACGGCGGCGGGACCATGGCGCATGCGGAGCTCGAAGCACGGCGGCGAGCCGTCGTTGATGTAGCGAATCGGCAGCGGTGTGTGCCGGTCGCGGTCGCGGCCTACCGGCTCTTTCTGCTGAAACTGCTCGCCGCCACCGGCCGATCGCCGGCGATGATCGGGCTCACGTTCGTGGACGACTCGGTCATGCGCCGTCTCAATCGAAAATATCGGAGAATTGACCGGGCCACGGACGTGCTGGCCTTTCCCGCCGAACCGCTGGCGCCGGACGCGGAGCCGCCCCCGCTGGGCGATATCGTCATTTCCGCCGAAACGGCCAGGCGTCAGGCCGCCGGCCCGGGCGCCGGCGCCGTGCGCGAGGAATGCCGGCGGTTGTTGATCCACGGCTACCTCCATCTGCTGGGCTACGATCATGAGCGGTCCCCGCGGGAGGCCCGCCGGATGCAACGGATGGAGCGCCGCCTCGATGCGCAGTTAAGCCGCAAAAAATAAATCTGTCCCATTTTTATGCTTTCCAATCTGGTTCAACGTCTGCAAAAAAGCCGCGACGGCCTCAAGGCCGGCCTGAGCCGCCTCACCGGATCGCAGGCTCATGCGTCCGTCGATCTTCGCGCCTTGGAGGCGGCCCTGCTGGGCGCCGATCTGGGCGTCGGCGTGGTCGATCCGTTGATGGCGCGGTTGCGGTCCGCCATGGCGGATCCGGCGTGGCCCTCGGACAGGGACGCCCCGGCTGCTCAGCGCCGCGCGACGGACTCGGTGCGGGCCGCGCTGCTGGAGTGGCTGCGTCCATGCCAGGTTCCGCTGACGATCGACCGCGCGCCGTTCGTGATCAT
The DNA here is from genome assembly GCA_040755775.1 of Nitrospirota bacterium. Classification (GTDB taxonomy): domain Bacteria; phylum Nitrospirota; class Nitrospiria; order JACQCE01; family JACQCE01; genus JBFMAJ01. The sequence continues at coordinate 676 of JBFMAJ010000008.1, read as the reverse complement.
GCTGCTGGGCGTCAACGGCGCGGGGAAGACGACGCTGGCCGCCAAGCTCGCCGAGCGGTTCGGCCGCGATGGCCGGCGCGTGGTGCTCGGCGCGGCCGACACGTTCCGGGCGGCCGCCGTCGAACAATTGCAGGCGTGGGGCCGGCGGGTCGGCGCCGAGGTGATCGCGCAGGCGCCCACGGAAAAAGGACGCCCCGACCCGGCCGCCGTGGCGTTCGACGCCGTGCAGGCCGGCCTGAGCCGGAAGGCCGACCTCGTCTGCGTCGATACGGCCGGGCGCTTGCAGACCAAGTCCAATTTGATGGAGGAGCTGAAAAAAATCGCCCGCGTCATGGACAAGGCGCTGCCGGGCGCGCCCCATGAACGGCTGCTGGTGATCGATGCGACGGTGGGGCAAAACGGCTTGTCTCAGGCCCGGCAGTTTCACGACGCGGTGGGCGTGACCGGCCTGGCCGTGACCAAGCTGGACGGCACGGCCAAGGGAGGCATCGTCGTGGCGATCGCGCAGACGCTGAAACTGCCGATCCGCTATATCGGCGTGGGGGAGACGGCGGATGATCTGCTGGATTTCGACGCGGAGGAGTTCGTCAAGGGCTTATTGGGAAATGAGAGAGATTGAGTAGAGATTGGGAGATTGCGGAATCTCTCAGTCTCAACCCAATCTCTACTCAGTCTC
>JBFMAJ010000007.1:0-23129 GCA_040755775.1 Nitrospirota bacterium | reverse complement strand
CGAATATTCGACGGATCGACATGCCGGGCGACAAAATTCAACTCGATGGCGCTTGTGGCCAGATCCTGCGAAATCCGCCGCCCGCGATAGGTGACCGGCAAAGGCTCGCCCAGCAACGGTTCCTCTCGGTCATCAAGGCAACGCAGGCGGTCTGTCATCAACGCGTATTGCCATAAGAGCCCCATAAAAACGGTGTAGGCAATGGGGTGAAAGTTTTCGATCCTGGGAATTGCCCGCGCATCCATTCTCACAAGCAGCACGCCATACGGGACCCGGCCATGTTTCAATAGATCCAGAAGCAAGCTCTTGATTTTCGAATCGCGCAACGAGGGCACCAACCACTGATGATAGTGAAAATTGATCGTTCGTTTAAATTTTCCAAACCCGTGCTGCCGGATAAATTCTTTATGCTGGTCGCCAAGCCGTTTCCAAAATTCGGCCGCTCCATACAGGCGATGCCTGGCCATCCGCCGGGTAAGTTCATCAATCTGCCCGATGATGCTGGAATCTACCGCGTCCATAGCCAGCCGCGCATTTCGCATTGTTCCGGCGCGCCTCCGATGTAGGGACGGTCGCCGACGACGAACTCCCGCACTAGGCGGAGGCCCGTCTTCTCCATTTCCTCCAGCAACTCCCGTTGATTCAGCTGCTGATGCAGGAGTTCCGTCCCCTCGATCCGTTGCACGGCGACGAACGACGGCGCGCTTTGCACAACGGGCAGGCGCGTCAGGAACAAATAGCGACCGGCCGCGCGGGCCGCCCGGCGCAGCGCATCGCGCCAGTGCTCCATGTATTGCAGCGAGCCGTTGATCATGACGAGGTCGTACATTCGCTCCAGGCAGGCATCATCGGTATGCCACTGTACGGACGGATTCAACCGTTGTCCCGCAGCGGCCATCGCCGGCGTCTCCAGGCAATGGAACTCCAGGGCCACGTCCGGCAGGGCGGCCTTGCCGATAAGCGAGTAATGGCCCAGCCCGCCGCCCCAATCCAGCACCGACACCATTGACTTGCCGTGGGCCGCCAGGGCCAGCACATAGGCGTAGGAAAGATGCACATTATGAAACGGAACGTTCCGAACAACATCCAAATCGTCGTGCTCGTGTGAAAAGCCGAGGGGCCCGCTCCCCCGGCAGTTTCTGACAAATGCGCCCCACCGGCGTTCCTCGGCTGCGACGACAGCGGCCGCATTCCAGCCTTCGCGTTGCCGATCCGTCAGCACGGTCCGCCATCCCTCTGGGGCGTACACCAGCACCGGCGCCTCCGCCAGTCCCCGCCAAAGACGCCGGAGCCTGGCGACGATTCCCCTCATGGCAAATACCGCTGCGCAATGTCGACGAGCTCCCGCATGCGATGATGATAGGTATGCTCTCGGAGGGTTCGCTGCTGGCCGGCCCCGGCGATCATCGATCGCTCATCCTCGTGTCTCAGGTAGTACTTCACCAGCCCGATGCATTCCTCGGCGCTCCGATACGCCACAACTTCCTTACCCACTTCAAATAGGCCGTTGAGATTGTCCTTCATATCGGTAATCAGCAACGCGCCCATCCCGGTGGCTTCATACAGTCGCATATTGTTCGCGTAGTTCTCCGCGACGTGAATATGCCGGTTAAGGACAATCTTTGATTGAGCCAGGATGCGGTACATTTCCAATCCCCATACCTCGCCATGATAACGGCGGTGAATTGGAGAACCCGGGGACAGCATGTCCGCCCCATAGCCCCAGAAATCAACGGGAACTTCGCCCGCTACCTGCTCAAGCACCTTTGTGCCCTCTCCGTGCGCGGAGGAGTAGCCGCCGATGAAGCTGACCTCATACACTGCAGGACCCGGCGCGACGCTGGCCAGGATCGAGGCCCCGAACCCCAGTCGGACATATTCGCTCTTCAGGCCGAGTCGGCGAAAATAACTCACGAGATTGGGCAGCGATGACAGCATCAAGTCATAGCAATCGAAGGGCACATTCGGCGGGATCGGACTCGCGTGCTGGCCGACGATCAACTTGACGAACGGCCGGATGCGCGCAAGGAACCGGCGGTCGTATCGCCCCATGCCATGATTGATCAGCACGTCAGGACGGATTCGCTCAATTTGCGCGGCAACGATCTCGTTGATCCATGACGGGGAGGCGCCGCGGCCGACCAACCGGCGCAACCGGTCGATGATGCCGGTTCGCGCAAGGTCGACGCCCTGCTCCTCCACCCAAAGGCGTTGCAGCGGCTCGCAATTCGGCACGATCTCCGCCGCCTCGTGGCCTAACGCCCGCAAACCCTCCGAATAGAAATCCCCGACGCCCAATCCTTCATCCATCAACAGCCGCCACCCCTCCCGGTAGTTTCGCTGCCCGAGCGTCCGGCGATTGGCGCACCAGCCGGCCAAAAACCGTTCCGGATAATGGTCGTCAATGATCAGAAAGCGCATCGCCCGCTCATGCTCCCGCGCTCCGGCGCAGGATGAAAAAACCCAGCCCATAATAGACGGCCGAGCTTTTCTGGTTGAGCGCGACCGACTCTTCCGTCTTGACCCAGCAATTGGTTCCGTCCTTGATCCAGAATTCCTTCCACTCGACGCTCCACCGGCTCAGTAGGAGCGCCAACCGTTCTTTTCCATAGACACGATGGAACGGCGCGAAAACGGCGTCGAGGCCGACCGGAATCGTCATGACCATTCGGCCTTCCTCCTTGAGCAGGCTGTGCAGCGCGGTCATCGCCTCGATGTCCCCGTCGGGGCGGTCCGCGCTGCCGTACCGGCCAGCCAAACCGACGTGCTCGATGGTGGAGCAATTCAGGATCAGATCGAAGCTGTTCGGCGCCAATCCGAGATGGGCAACATCTCCCTGCATGAACTCCAACTGCCGATGCCGGTAGGACCAGCGCACCGGCGTCAAATCAACGGCCGTCACCCGATAGCCCCGGTGCGCGGCCGTCAGCCCCAGAAAACTGCTCTGACCGCAGCCGAAGTCGAGCGCCCGCCCCGAGCCCTGCGGGATCCGCGCCGCCATCCATGACCATTCGAGATCACGGTCGCCCTGCAGATTCGGAATCGGCCGCTCCTTCAATCCCAACCGGACCAGCAAATCGCCGATTCGCAGGCGAAGCCGCGGGCCCAGACCATGCGTGTTCAATTGCGCCTTCCATGAGCGTTCGCCGCCCATTGCTCGGCGATCTCCCGATACCAGGCGAGATAGTCGTCGGTCTGTCGATCCAGATCAAAGCGGCGGCGGGCGTCTTCTGCGGCGTTGGCTCCTAGCCGCCGGCGCAGCCCCTCGTCGGTGATCAGTCGTTCGATGCCCGCGGCCATGGCCTCCATGCTGCCCGGCTCCGTCAATAGGCCCGTCGCCTCATCGGTGCGGCTGTCGGCCAGCGGCCTAATCTGCTCCGGGATGCCGCCCACGGCCGATGCGACGACCGGCGCTCCGCAGGCGAGCGCTTCCAGCACGGTGCTGGGAAAACTGTCGGCCCGGGCGGCGTGCACGTAAAGATCAGCGGCCTGATAGTACCGCGCGACGATCGCTTGGTCGCGCTGATAGGGAGCGAACCGCATCTCGGCGCTGCCGACCCGCTCCGACGGTGCCGTATCGCCTAGAGCCAGAAATACCAATGGACGACCATGCACGCGGCAGGCCACCCGGCTCACCGCCGCCTGCAGCGTGGGATAATCCTTCCAGGGATTGTGCTTGGCGCCTTTGGCCGTAAAGAGCAAGATCACGGCGTCGGACGGCAGCCCCAGCGCGGCCCGGGCCGCCGCTTTGTCGGCGGGCGGATGGAAGACCGACAGATCGACGCCGTTGGAAATCACCCGCTGCCCCGCAATCGCCGGAGCCAGAATCGATTGATCAACCTTCTGCATCAGCCATCGGGATGGCGTGGCCACGTACACGCGCGTCTCGCGGTAAATATCCCGCTTTCGGCGCCAGTTTCCGGCGGTGGCGTCGCGCTCAACGGCCGGGTGAATCGTCAGATCGGGACAGCGGCCGCAGCCTTCCTTCCAGCGATCGCAGTCGAACGAGTGGGCGCAATGGCCGCTCAAGAGCCAGGCGTCATGCAGTGTAAGCGCAACGGGCACCCGCCGGTGAAGCTCGCGCAGGAGCCGCAAATCGAAATAATTGCCGTGCAGGTTATGGCCGTGAATAATGTCGGGCCGGTCAGGAAATACCGCCAGCAATTGCCGCGAGCCCGGATAGTCAAACTCCTCGATTCCCCGCGAACGGCGGAACTGGCGCGCGGGCTCGCCGCACCAAGCCAGCAGGCGGCGCAGCCGGCCGACGCCGCGAACGCGCGGCTCGAACGGCGACAAGCGCTCTCCAAAACTCGACCACGCGCGGCTCCAAAAGTTACACAATCGGTCGTTGGGAATGACGAAGACATTGGGATCGTGCGTCTGTTTATCGCCGACCGCCAGCCAGGAAGTGTGGCCGCGTTTTTGATATCGTTGAAAAAGATTCCACGCCACAAGATAAGCGCCACCGTTGATGTCGGCGGCATTCACTTGCCCGATGCGAAGCGCGTGCTGCGCCGCGGTCATGACCAGCACCGTCGCAGCCGGCCTGTGACGCGGCTGACAAAGCTGACCACAAGCCTGGTCCGTGGCACCAGCACGCCCAGCGCCTGCCACCGCCGGCGCAAATGCGGAATGTCCAGTGCGCGGCGGATGCCGTCGGCCGTTAGCACGTGGGTGGCGTCCCACAACGTGAAAATATGGTTCCAGCCTCCGGCGAGTGCCAGGTTCCGATCACCTTCAGGCCCTTCGCTGCACTGGTTGCGGCCGCCGGAGACGTGCTGATAGCCGTGGTTCTGGTGCACCGCCGTCACCGCATCGGAGGCATCGACAACCGGCAATCTCATCGCCCGCGCGCGGTAGATTAGCCAGTTGTCCCAGCCCGGCCGACCGACGGCGAACGGCTTGAGTTGGCCGACGGGATGGCGCCGCGGGAAGACAAAGTAGTCCATACCCAATGGGGAGTGGCGCACGCCGCGCTCCGCGATCGCCTGGCGCAGATGCGTCTCCCAATCCGCCCGCTCGAAGTCCCATGGCCGCTGCAGGTCGAAATCCCACCGGCGTCCTGCCATGAGAAAATCGTGGAAAGGCAGGCGCCGAACCGCATCAAGCAGATCGCTTAGCAGCATGATGTCGGCATTCACGTAACATAACATTTCATGGGCGGCCGTCCGCCGGACCTGCTCGAACGCCGAGCTCAGCAATGGCGTCCCATACTCGTTCCGGTCGATGGCCGGCGCGTGCCGGACACCGAATTCCCGGGCCGCCTCGCCGACGCCTGGGTCGTCTCCGCACAACACGATCTCACAGCCGCGCCCCAAGCGGGCCCAGCTCTGAAGCGCGTTGCTCTGGATGATTCCATCATGGCCCGCAAACGGCTTGGGGATCGAGAAAATGGTCAGCATGGCGCGGCCTTTCCCATCGCTTCTTCGCACACCGCGCGCCACTGCCCGGCGATCCTGCCGATCTCGCATTCGCGGACGACGGTGTCGAGTCCCGCCCGCCCGATCCGTTCGCGCAACGCCGGATCATTCGCCAGCCGCACCAGCGCCCGGGCCAGCGCCGAGGCGTCGCCGGCCTCGAACAGCAGCCCGGTTTCGCCGTCCTTGACGATTTCCGGGATACCGCCTACCCGGCTGGCGACGACGGGCTTCGCCTGGCTCATGTATTCCAGCACGACGTTCGGGAACCCCTCGGTGGTCGAGCAGAGCACGCCCACGTCCAACTTGGAAATGAACTCCCGCGGATTCTCAACATAGGGAAGCATGGTAACCCGCTCTCCAAGCCGCAGGCGCCGGATCTCATCCTCGACTGATCGAGCGCGGATGCCGTAGTCCTTTCCCGCGATCCACGCCTGCAGCGAAGGCAGTCGGGCGCCCGCCAGTCCGATCGCCCGGACGAACGTCGCATGATCCTTCGGAGAGGTAAAGTTCGCCAACATGCCGACGTGGAATTCCCGCGTGTTGCGAGACGGCGCCGGCGCCCCGCCGTCCATTTCAATACCATTATAAATGACGCGGATTTTTCCCTCGGCGATTCCTTCAACGCGCAACGCTTCGGCCACCGCCCGACTGTTGGCGACGAACAACGTGGACGCCCGATGGGAGAGCTTCTCCAACCACCGCGGGAACGGCGCTCGCTCTCTAATAAACCCGCAGTCCCGACGGACCGACAGCACATGTTTCACGCCGGCCCTCCGGGCGGCCAACGCCGCGATGGTCGACGCGTAGTACAGAAAACCGCAGACGATGTCCGGCCGCTGGCTCCGAATGTCGCGAACCAGACGGCAGAACGCGGGCCACATCCGGATCCAGGCCGTTTGCCAACTCGGAAAGCCTGCGAAGGCGACGGGAACGTCGGCCGCCCGCAGTTGTTCGGCCCACCATCCTTCGGCGTAGAGGGTGATCACGGAGACGTCGTGGCCGGCGGATTTCATGCGTCGGGCGATCAGCGCCAGCTGTTTTTCCGCCCCTCCGCGCTCCAGCGTATCAATCACGTACAAAATCCTCATCGGCCTATGCCGTGTCCGCCCCGTCACACAGGCGGTCAAAGACGCCGACCAACTGTTCAAAACATTTTTGCCTTGTGAACCGCTCATGAATCGTGGCCAAGCCGTTCTGGGCAATCGTTCGCCGCTCCTCCGGGCACGTGATCAAACGATCAAGCTTGTCAAACCATTCCTGATCAGTCTCGGCCAGCGCGCCGTTGACGCCGTCGGCAATCAGACGCTGATTCTCTCCGAGGTCCTGGCAGACGGCTGCGGCCCCTCCGCTCATGTAAACCATCGCCTTCAACGTTCCGCGGGCCAGCGATTCATCGTTCTGAAAGAGTGGAAAGAGGCCGATATCCATCGCAAGCACCTCTTCCACCATGGCCTGCTGGTCGTAGACGGGGCGGCACGACCATCGAACGCGCTCAAACCGGGGCAGGTCGGACGGCGAAGCGCCCACGATGCGCAGATGCAGCGCGGCGTGTCTGGCGAATAACGCTTCGAGCGGCTCCCAGATCTTGTAGAGCGCGCTTACGGTGGCCGGCGAGCCAATCCAGCCTAGAACCACGCGGGCCGGATCGCGGCTGATCCGGCCGCGCGCCGCGTCGAACTCCTCGACTTGCGGCGGGTCCGGCACGACGAAAACGTGTGCGTTCCGTTGGCGGGCGTATTTGGCGCCATATTCGTTCTCGCAGATTACACCGCCGGCGCTCTTCAGCATTTCGTCCAACGGCTCCCACCCGGCGCGCCGGTGGAACGGCAGCCACAGGCCGTCGCTCAAGTCCATGACAACGCGGGGCCCGCGTAGGGCGCAGAGTCGCTCGTGCAGCGGCATCGAGGGCACCTTGAGTTCATAGACAATGTCATACGCCGCCGCCTGCTCGACGATCCGGTCTTCTCCGGACCGGATCATCCGCTCGTTCAACCGCTCCAAGGACCGGCGCAGCGTCAGCACCGCGAAGTCCACAGAGGGGCGATGGCCGGGCCGTAGGAGTCGGCTCATAAAGAGCGATCGCCGGCTGACGTAGTCGGCGTGCCATTCGGCGTGCCGCTTGAACAGTTCGTCATATTGCACGCCCCTCACCATGGCGCTGGGGCTTTCGATCCCGCAATCCAGCACAATAAGCACACGGCGGCGCCTAGGATGATGGCCGGACATTCTTCAGCAACTCCACCGTTTCCTTGATGCCCTGATCCAGACTTCCCGAGAATTCAAAACCCAGCGTTTTGAACCGCTCGTTCGACACGGTATACGAAAGCTGGTTCATGATGGGGGCGTCAACCAACTTCAGCGCGACATCGGGGACAGAGGCTTTCAGAATCTTGACGATGTCGCCTACGGTCGCATTGGCGGTGAGCACATTGTAAATGCGATTGTCAAAAATATCGTTTCGGATGATAAACGACAGCGCCCGCACGGCGTCGCCCAGGTAGAGATACGGACGCTTCTGCTCCATCGCCGTTTTCCAGACGGTGAGCGGCTGCCCCATGCAGGCCTGCCAGACAAACTTGTTGATGGCCGTGTGAAAGCGCATGCCGATCGACACGCCGTAGATCGTGCCGAATCGGCAGATGACGAACCGCAATCCGTCGCGCTCCCCCATCGATTGCAGCAATCGTTCCGCGCGCAACTTGCTGTCGGCATAGGGGCTCTGCGGTTTCAGTTCCTCCACCGAGCAGCCTTCATCCACGACCGCCTGCTGCGTGCCGTAGACGCTGGTCGTGGAGATGAAGATCAGCCTGCACTTGCCGCGGACGCACGCCTCCGCGACCCGCTTGACGCCGTCATAGTTCACCCGCTCCACCCGGTCCTTGATCTCGAAACTGCCCGCGGCATCGGTAATCGCCGCCAGATGGACCACGACATCGACCCCGGCGACATGCCCGTCCAGTGCGTCGGTACAAATATCGGCCTCCACAAAACGAAACGGCACCCCCTGCGGCAGATTGAAGAGCGAGCAGTAGCGTTGCGTGGCAAGGTTATCGAGCAGAATGACTTCTTCATATTCGCCGGGCTTCAGTTCGCGTAAAAACTGCGAACCGATATGGCCAAGCGCGCCTGTAATTAAGAGTTTCATCTTGGGGCCGCTTTCTCCAGAATGGCCTTTGTTTTAAGCATGCCCTCCCTGAAGGTGAATCGCGGATTCCAGCCCGTAAGCTTGCGCAGGCGGGCCGACGAAATATGCACGTGGTCGATCTCGATCCGCCGGCGCTCCTCAGGCCACTCGCGGTGAACCACCGTGCCCCGCCCGAACACATCGACAATCTGTCGAGCGATCTCGGCAACCGTCAAGTGCTGATCGTGGGCGGCGAAATAGGTTTCGCCGATTAACCGTTCATTCTGCGCCGCCTGATACAGGATATCGGTCGCATCCTCCGCATACAGGACATTTCGAACCTGGTGCCCCGGGCCGAACACTGTAATTTCCTGCCCGGTCCAAGCCAAATGAACGAAGTAATTCACAAACCCGAATTCCGGATAACCTTTGCCATAGGGTCCATAGAGATTGGGAAGGCGCAATACGATGGTCTTGAGATCGTGCACACGATTGTAGATACGGTAATATTTCTCGGCCACGCCTTTGTTGGCGGAGTAAATATCCAACGGCTGCTCGCCATGCGTTTCATCAACAAGATCTCCCACGGCTTTGCCGATGACGGTGCTGCTCGATGTGTAGACCACAACCGCGGCGCTGTTGTGCAATCGGATCGCCTCCAGCAACTGGAGGTTTTCCACGCAATTAATCGACGCATCAAACAGAGGATCCCGGAGCGACAGCGGGTGGGAGGTCTGCGCGGCGCAATTGAAAATAACGTCCTGCTCCCGAACGACCTCCGAAATCAAGGATTCATCGCCCATTCTGCCCTGGATGAAATTGATCCTCCCCCATATTTCCCGTAAATGATCAGTGGTCGCGCGCAGGCGGGGCTCCAGCGAGTCAAGCACGGTAACGTCACTGTCCGGTTCCTGCAGGCATCGCCGAACCAGATTGGCGCCCAGGAATCCAGCCCCGCCGATGATCAAAATCTTCATGCGCGGCCGCTCCTGTGAGCGAGCAACGCCTCAATGGTCCGATCGATGCCTTCGGCAAGGGGCACTCGCGCCTTCCAACCCGTCGCTGCAGAAAAGCGCGTCGTATCGGCGATGAAATTTCGGGTTTCGATTGCAGCCAACGGCACGGGGGGATCGGCGGAGATTACTTGCATTCGGCGGCCGGTCTTCAACGCGACCCGGTCAGCCACGAGGTTGAAGGCATCGACAATGGCATGCCCCTCGCCGGAACCGATCACGAAGTGCTGCCCATTAATCCTGTCGATATTCGCGCCGGCCTCAAGAAACGCGCTCGCGACGTCATCAATATAAACGTAGTCTCTCAGATATTTGCCATGGCCGTAGACGCTCAGCGTTTCGGCATGCAGCGCGCGATCGATCATCCGATTCAGAACTCCCCGATCGGCGCTGCTGCTCGTTGGTCCCGGCCCATAGACGTTAGCCAAACGTAATACCGCTCCATCCACAATTCCTTGGTGCGCGTAGTACTTTAAATAATTCTCGGCCATCAACTTATGTAGATCATAGACGGTGATTGGGCGATCCGGCTGCATTTCATCCGCCGGCAAACGGATGGGAATGCCCATTTCCGTGACCGTGCCGGAAAACAAGACCGCCGGCTTCCGTCCACGGCGCCGGCAGGCTTCGAGAAGGTGCAGCATCGGCACGACATTCGCTTCCAAATCCGCAATCGGATTCTCGTCGGCCGCATGCACGCTCGTCTGGGCGGCAAAATGAAAGATGATGTCCGTATCTTGCAGCGCTTCCTCCCACGTCGCGCGCTCGCGAACGTCCCCGATGACATTCTTTACCCGAGCCACACCATTAACCGGCTTCAATCTCGACCCCGTGCGACTGAGCCTGATAATTCGGCAATCTGTGTCCTCCAGCATGGCAATAACCTTCGTTGCCACGTAACCGGAGCTGCCGGTGATGAGGATGCCTTTGCCTGTATACGGGTCAGTCATGCGAGCCCGCCTAGGTAATCGCCGGCCCCTTCAACCAGTCATAACCTATGGCCGGATCATCATACGGAATGCGGCCCTCATCGCCGGGGTTGTACACATTGGAAGTGACGTAAAATAAATGAACCGGCCCGTTAATCGTCTTGCACCCATGGGCCACCCCAGGCGGAACGCGCAGGACGCGGGCTGTTTGGCCATCCCCCATCAACAGCTCCATCGTTTTCCGGTACGTCGGTGAATCGGCGCGAGTATCGTGCAGCGCAACCTTCAAGACACCGCTGGCCACGTACCACCAATCCACCTGCCGTTTATGGATATGCCAGGCTTTGACCACGCCGGCATACATCAGCGAATGGCTCCATTGGCCGAAGCCCTCGGCAAAAAAGTCATCGGTCACGCGAATAATCTCCCGAAAGAAACCGCGTTCGTCACTATGGGTGACTAAATCCTTCATCATCACGCCGTCAATCATGCCCGCCCCCCAAAAGCCTGCACCGCGTTAATCACTGCCTGCACTTCCCGTTCGCCAAGTTCCGGATAGATCGGGAGAGAAAGCACCTCACGGGCCGCGCGTTCGGTCTCGGGAAGCGCCCCCCGGCTGCGCAACCGCCCGCGATAGGCGGGTTGCAGATGTATCGGGACGGGGTAGTGGACTATGCCCTCGATCTGCGAATTTTTTAAAAACGCCCGGAGATGATTCCGTTGTGGCAGACGCACCACGTAGAGGTGATAGACGTGCGTGGCCTCGGGCCGGCGCTTGGGCAAAACCAATTCGCAGTCGGCCAGCCGCTCGTCATAGAGCGCCGCCAGCCGTTGTCGAGCGGCATTGTCGGCATCCAGGTGCCCGAGCTTTACCCGCAAAACCCCGGCCTGCAACTCGTCCAACCTGGAGTTCCAACCGGGGCGGTGACTGACGTAGCGCTCGGCCCACCCATACTCCCGCAACAATCGTGTCCGCTCAGCCAGTCCAGCGTCATTCGTCAACACCATGCCGCCGTCGCCCAGCGCCCCGAGATTTTTTGTGGGATAGAAACTGAAACACGCCATGTCGCCCAAGGCGCCCACGCGCCTGCCGCGATACACCGCGCCATGCGCCTGCGCGCAGTCCTCGATCACACGCAGGCCATGCTCGCGCGCGATGGAAAGAATCGGCTCCAAATTCGCCGGTTGCCCATACAGGTGAACTGGAACGATTGCCTTGGTGCGGGATGAAATCGCCGGCTTCAACTGATCAGGATCAAGCGTATAATAATCCGGCTCGATGTCCACGAGCACCGGCATCGCTCCGGCCAATTCAATGGCGGCCACGGTCGCCACCGCCGTGTGAGAGACCGTAATCACTTCGTCCCCTGGGCCGACTCCGCACGCCACCAGCGCCGCATGCAGCGCCTCGGTCCCGCTTCCAACACCGACGCCGTGAACCGCGCCGGTATAGATGGCAAACTCCGACTCGAAGGCCCTGACCTCTTCGCCCAACACGTACCAGCCATGGTCCAGCACCCGCCCGATCGCCTTGTCGATTTCTGCCTTGTGGGCCCGGTAGTGCGCCAATGGATTGCTGCACCGGATCATTCCAGCACCTGAACCTTTGGGACGTAAACGATGAACCTCCCCCCCGCCTCTTTGAATTTCCGCTCGTTCGCCATGATCTCCTCGGCATGATTCCAGCCGAATAACAGCGCATAGTCCGGATAGGAGGCCTTGAACTCCTCATACGGACGGATTGGAATATGCGCGCCGGGACTATATTTGCCTTGCTTGATCGGCGTTGTGTCGCTGATGTACTCGATCAATTCCGTCGTGATGCCGCAGTAATTGATCACGGTGGTGCTTTTCGACGTGGCGGCGTAGCCCGCGACGCGTTTGCCCTGCCGTTTGCACTCACGCAACAACGCCATCAATGCGTCCCGTGAGCGTTCGATATTTCCGCGCAGGCGGTCATAGGTCTCCGGCCGGTTCAGCCCCAGCATTTCCTCCCTGGCTCTGAGCGCAGCCACGGCGGGGGTGACGGGCCGCATTCCTCGTCGCGCAAGCGTGTAGCGCATCGATCCTCCATGAGTGCCTTGCGGCTCCACATCCACCACTTCCATGCCGTGCTGCTCGAAAAGATAGCTGATCGAGGAGACCGAGAACAAAAAAGCGTGTTCATCGTAAATCTGATCGTATGAGGTCTTCTCGATCACGTCGCCCAGATAGGGATCTTCAAAAACCACGACGCCGCGGGGTTTGAGCAGTTGTTTGATGCCGGCCACAATGGAGTGCAAATTGGGAATGTGGCACATCACGTTTGCACCCAGGAAGAGATCGGCCGGCCCATGCTCTTCGACGATCCTGCGCGCCAAGGCCTCATCGAAAAATTCGCATATGGTTTGAATTCCGTTCTCTCTGGCGACTTGCGCGACATTCGCGGATGGTTCAATGCCCACGTGACGGATACCGGCTTGCTTGAAATGCTTCAGCATGATTCCATCATTGCTGCCGATTTCCACAACAAAGGGGTCCTCTGATTGGAGATGCTCCGTCTTCATGCCCTCAGCGAACTGCTTAAAGTGGGCTGCCATGCGGGCGGAAGTGCCGGAGAAAAACGCATAATTCTCGTGAAACATTCGGCCTGGCTCGGGTTGCTCGACCAATTGCACCATGCCGCAACGCGGGCAAAACGCCGCCTTGAGCTCGAAAAAATACTCGTCGGCAAACCGATCCCGGCTGAGAAACCCGTTGGCGATCGGCATCCGGCCGAACGAGATGAACGGCTCGATGGGCGCGTCGCAGATCAGGCAGCGGGTCATGACTCAGCTCGCCCGGACAAGCGGGGTTTGCTCCGGTGTTCCGCTGTGTGTGATCGCGGTCGCAATGTGCGCCGCAAGCGGAATGCTGCAGGTGAACGCCGGTGAAATCGCATTCAACACGTGGATGGAACGCTCGCCCTGTGTCAATGTGAAATCCATGACCAATCGCCGGGTGCGTCGATTCAGCAACTGCGCCCGGATGCCGACCTTTGCGCCGGCGACGAGGTCCCGCGGCTCGACCGACGGACAGAGCTTCTTCACCTCGGCCAGGAAGCGCCGGCTGGAATATTTGGCCAGCTCCGCCGCCACCAATGACCTGAAGTTGTTTTCGCCCCTGTAGTACATTGCAAGCAGCCGCCCAAATATTTCAGGCGTGTCGCGCAAGCTGAGGCCGGAGAAGAGCCCGTAGTTTTCACGCCCCAGGGCCGGGATCGCCGTCGGGCCGACCAGTACGGTGCCGTCTATGGTCCGTGACAGGTGGACGCCCAAGAACGGCATCGTGAGGTCCGGCGTCGGGTAAATGTGCCCGTTGATCAGGGACGCTTTCTCCGGCTTCAAGGCGCCATACAGCCCCTTGAACGGGAGGATCACGTAGTCAAGGCCGGTGCCGCACTGGTGGGCCAGTCGATCCGCATGCAATCCTGCAGCGTTGATCAGTCGGCCGTAACCGTAGCGTCCGCCGACCGTCATCAGCCATCCCTCTTTGTCGTTGATGGTGTGCACGCCCTCTCCATAGCGGATCTCACCGCCCCGGTCGGCAACCTCACCGGCAACCGACCGGAGCACCGCATGAGCGTCAATGCTCGCCGCGTCCGGCAAATGAAGGGCGGTTTCGCACGTTCTCGCGTACGGCTCCAATTCCTTGAGGCGCACGGCATCGATTCGTTCGATACGAATGCCGTTTGCCTTGCCGCGCTCATACAAGGTCATGAGCGAATCCACATGCTGAGGCGACTGCGCAACGATCACCTTGCCCAGATTGGCGCATGCAATCTTATGCTCCAGCGCGTATGCCTTGAGCCCGCGATTGCCTTCCGCGCAGAATTTTGCCTTCAGCGAATCACCTGGGTAATAGACACCGGTATGCAGCACGCCGCTGTTTCTCCCGCTCGCATGACGTCCCGGCCGGTCTTCTTTTTCAAGGATTAAAACCCGGCGTGATTCTTTCCGAGCAAGGAGCTGCCTGGCTGTCATGAGCCCAACGATGCCTGCGCCGATGATGACGGTATCGTAGGATTTCATGCGACAGCACCCCTTCGGGCGCCAGCAGCATGATTGCGCTTGCCGCGACAACGAATTGATACTCGACAGGCTAAACCCAACAACACCGTCAGCCAGCAAAACGGTCTCATTCCCGACTCTCCCAGCGCCAGAATGACTCTATCCAGCCATCGCCCCTGCCCTCGAAGGCGAACCGCTGCCGGGCGGGTGTAGTCCTGGGGCGCGACTTGATAAAAAAAATCGACCCGATCAAAGTGCGGCCCCAGCAAACTCACGAGATCCCGCTTTGAAAAAAAGACCATGTGACGGGGCAAATCCCACCCGGCCCAGTAGGGTGTGTTGAACATGTAGTAATCAATCGAGTGAATCACCACCGTGGATAACAACAACTCCCCGCCTGTTTTCAGCTTTTGAAGAATTTTCTCTAGGACCTCGAAGGGATTTTGCAAATGTTCGAGCACCATGCTCGCAATGATCACGTCAAAACTGGAGGGATCGCACCGGTCCAGCCCATCTTCGACGCTTCCCGAAAAAACGGTCAACCCTCTGTTGCTGGCAATCGCCGCCGCCTTTTCGCTCAATTCCATACCCTGCACATCACGCCATCCTGCATGTCGCAACAACACCAGTTGTGTGCCCGTTGCACATCCAATCTCAAGCAGGCGGCCGGCAGGGTCGGACTTGGGAATGAGATGCACCCCCCGATCATACTCTCGCCAAAGCCTCCGCCAGATCCGCGCCGGGACAAAGAGCACCTTCCTCGCAAGTATCAATAACGCATGCGCCATAGAGTATCCATACAGGCGCCTCATGACGGCCGCGGCCGGCTGGCCCGCCCCCTCATCCTGTTGGCTCATAGGCTGATGCGGACCGTACTCATGGGGATAGAGATCCGCCAGACAGCCTCTCGTTGGTCTAGGATTTTGAAACAGCAGCCCGCAGGCCTTGCACCGCGCGACATGAAACGTGCCGGCGATGTTATGAAGGTAGTCGCGGCCCTGGAAAACAGGCGCGTGTTCACGGCTCTTGCACCTGGGGCAATTGACAAGCTCCAGCGCGATAACCGCCGATGTCGCACCCAGAGGCCGCCCATCAAGATTTGACAGCTTCGACACGAACATCTCTCCAGAGAAGTCGTCCATGGGTTTGAGGATCGTGCAGTGACACTTCCTTGAATCCGGCATGTTCGAGCTCCCGCTTCAAGTGCCAGCCCGACCAGCCAAATGCATAGGGCGTGTAGACCACCTTGTTCTCAACCCAGGACATATCAAACGCATAAATACTCCGGACTCCCTCCAAATAATCCACCATGGATTGACCCGGCTGCATGATCCGTTGGGCGCATTTGGCCAGATCGGGCAGTTCGATAATCAACCGGCCGCCCGGCTCCAACAACGTATGGAGTTGTCTAAACAGGCTTCGCGCCTGCCATAAATTGAGATAATTAAGTGAATGGATCATCACCCCTTCGGCCACGCTCTCCGGCGAGAAGACACGGTTTAGATTACAAAAATCAATATATAAGTCAGCCTTGGCGTCCATGTCGGCATCGATGTTCACATAACCGGCCAAATGATCGGCGCCGCAACCCAGGTGCAGTTTGAGATGGCGCTGCCTGCTCCATGTACCATGCAGCACGTAACTCCTCATACGGCGATATACGTGACTCGAAACATTTCGAGCACTTCGTACTGCCTTCAACAGACCTGTCGCTTGTAAAAACACACGCAAAAATCCCAACGCCTTTGCGAATGGAGATTTCACACTGGACAGAAGTCTATAATGACGAGTGCGCTGCCGCTGTCGAACGGTAATCGACCCCGTTGCCGGTTTTTGAGGCTGCTGCGACATGTACCGTCGTATCATCTCCACGTTACGGCTGAATACTGCGACTGGATTATAGTCCTTCACCGCGCGTCGCCATCCCTCGGCAGCGATCTGCCGTCGTTCCCGGTCATGGGCCAGGTAGTAACGGCACAAATCAATACATTCGTCTATCGTGTCAAAACCGACCACCTCTTTCCCTAGCTCAAAGACGTTGCCCAGATACTTCTTATTGTCACAGATCTGCATCACCCCATTGGCCGGCAAATGGTACGTCCGGGAATTCAGTGGACCGGTGGCCAAATGAACATTGGGGCCGATCTTGGCTCGTCGCAGGTAGGCCACTTGTTCTGCAGGTGGTAAATACCCTCTCGGCCAGCCCCTGCCATAAAAGTGGCTGGCCGGAAACGCGGCCGCCAGCTTATCCAACCGTGCCTGACGATCGTTCCATGGAGCAAGACGGTCGATCATCATAAAAAGAGCAATATCTCTTTCCTCATTGAGAATCTGCTCGTACGTCAGCGACTGATCATAAATATCTGGGAGTAATCCCATCGGCGTCCACTCGACATTTCGGATGCCCGTGGTTTTGTATGTTTCAACCTCGGCCACGTTACCCGTCAAGCACAGATCATAGGCATGCGCGGCCGGTTTTGTCAGATTCTCGTTCAGGCCGTCGATATCGTCAAAACATTGGAAAACGGTGAACACCGGCAGCTTCGCAACAAATTCAGGGTGAAGATTGATTCCCGACGCATTGATCAGCACATTCTTCCCCCCGAGCTTTTCCTCCAATCGTTCGTACATGGAAAGTAATTCCCGATCACCGCGACGCCAGCGGCTGTCCAAATCGTGAAAACCCAAACATGGTCCTGGTGGGTTCAATGTCAAACAGAATCCTTCCACATCAAGACCCGCATCTCGTAGACATTTAAGGTAGCGGTGGTGCAGTTCTTCTACGCCTGAATAGGCATCGGAGGCGAAATAGGGATAACCGTATACAATCTTCAGATCAGCCATGCCCTGCGCCCTCAGTATTCACCAAGGAAATTTGTCAGGCATTCCAGCAACCGGTTCATGGTGGCGTCGCTCTGCAGCGGCGACAGTCCCAAATACAATCCATTGCGATGCACAATGTCCGCGAGCGGAAATTGCCCTTCGTTAAATTCACTGAATAGCCGAGCGACCGGATGTTTGGCGATATTTCCCGCCACAATCGGCCGCGTTTCCACCCCCTCCTTCTCCAGGTAATCGGTGAGTTCTTTTCGGCAAAAGGGTGCATCAGATTTGACAAGCAGAGGCAACGCCAACCAGGCCGGACGGGCGAGCGGGCTCACGCGCGGCCGGGACAGAAATAGCGTCTGGTCGATGAAGGCGAAAAACCTGCCCGCCAGCTTCTCCCGGCGCTGATTAAACGCCGGCAGTTTCTGCAACTGATGCAAGCCGAATCCCGCCTGGATCTCGGTGGGACGGACGTTGAACCCCCAATTGACGAATGCATAGCGATGGTCCAGCGTCTCATCCAGCGCTTCAGGGGACGGCTTGTCGACATTTCGCAGCCACCCGTGGGCGCGGAGGATTCGCAATCGATCTGCGGCCTCCTCGTCACGGCAGACGACCATTCCGCCCTCCATCGTTGTCATATGATGGGAAAAGAAAAATGAAAAGCTGCCGCCCACGCCGAAATTTCCGACCTTCACGCCGTTCCATTCGGCGCCGAGCGCTTCGCAGCAATCCTCCAAGACAATAAGATTGTGCATTCCGGCGATTTCGAGAATACGGTCCATTTGACACGGGTTGCCCATCAGGTGCACCAGGAAAATGGCCTTCGAGGCCGGCGTGATTTTTCGCTCCAGATCGTCAAGATCGACGTTGAGTGTGGCCGGATCAACATCGACAAAACGCACGCGCAGCCCCGCCATCATGACTGACCAAATGTGCGTCGGCCATGTCACGATAGGCACCAGCACTTCGTCCCCCCTGTTGAGGAGGCGCCGTTGAGCATCCATCAATGAGAAACAGAGCAGTAGATCGGCCGAGGAGCCGCTATTGACCATGACGCTATCCGAACATCCCAGGTACGTGGCGAATCGCCGCTCGAACTCCCTCGTTTTCTCCCACATGGTCGTGCGAAAACTGCACATGGAATCGATCGCCTCGATGATTTCCTCCACTCCATAGGTCGCCATGCTCAGCGGGTACCAATAGCGCTGCCGCTTCGCTTCGTTGATGCGGCTGGACGATTCCAGCAACAACTCTATGACGCCAGCCAGCTTTTTGCTGCTCTCATTGTTCATGGCGCGGTCGAAGCGAACTTTAATCGCCGATACTCCTCGATCGTTCTCCGGACGCCTTCATCGAGACCGACGCCGGCCCTGAAGCCCATTTGAGTCAACCGGGAAACGTCCAGGCACTTGCGCGGCATTCCATCCGGCCGGCTTGAGTCCCAATGAACCTCGCCGGCGTATCCGGCCCTCTCGGCAATGAGCGAAGCCAAATCCCGGATAGAGATGTCTTCACCGGTCCCCACATTGATAATGTCCGGGCTCTCGGCATGGTCCATGAGAAACAACAACGCGTGAGCCACATCATCAACATGCATGAACTCCCGGCGAGCCGCTCCGGTTCCCCAGAGCGTGACACTCGGAAGCGCTTCATCCCGGGCATCCACGAATCGTCGTACCAGCGCGGAAAGCACATGAGAACGGTGAAAGTCGAAATAATCGTTCGTGCCGTAAATGTTGCAGGCCATGGGGCAGAGGGTCAGCATGCCGTATTGCTGATGATAATATTGTGCCAGCTTCAACCCCATGATCTTGGCAATGGCATAGCCTTCATTCGTCGGCTCCAGAGGGCCCGTCAGGAGATACTCCTCTTTGATCGGCTGAGGGCAATCCCGGGGATAGATGCACGAGCTCCCCAGGAAGACATTCTTTTGAGTGTGATGCCGTTGGCACGTTTCAAAAAGATTGAGTTGCATTCGCGCATTCTCACCGAGAAACCCGACCTGATCGGTTCGATTCGCCTCGATCCCGCCGACTTTTGCGGCGATCATAAAAACATGGACGGGCCGATGCTTCCGGAAGTACGCATGGACCTGTTCGTGGTTCGTCAGATCAAGCTCCTGCCGACTGGGTGTCAAGACCCGTGTAAACGAGCGAAGCCGCAACAGACGACTGACCGCGGACCCAACCATCCCGGTCGCGCCGGTCACCAACACCACGGCATTTCTATCCAACATTGGTCTTCTCGGCGGCAAATGTCGTCCATGACAGCATGGGCGCAAGCTTCCCGCGAATGGGTTCTCCGGCGGCCATATAGGCCCGGTTGACCCCGCCGACGGCGTCAACGTGCAATGGAATGCATATTCCGGGATACGGGATACACATGCGAACGTTGTAGACCGTGGCCAAAATACGGATTTCGTAGGCCGTCGGCGCGAGAAAGTTCGCCGGAATCACCGCTTTGGAGACATAGCGGCCAGGCTCCATCGTCGGAACCTTCCCTTCATCAGCGTCATGAAAACTCCGGAAGAGCAGGGTTTCCTCGCCGTCATACAGATCAAAAAATACTCTCAAGCCGGTCGTTTTTTGCAGCACCTGGTAGTGGATCACCACATCAAGAGGGTGCCCATTCAGCACGTGCTGCTCCACCAATTGTCCGGCTTGGAGCAGCGCGATGCGTTCAAGTCGAAATGCCGGATCGGCTGGCAGTTGGGCGATCAATCGTGGAATCTCTCCCGATCCATTCGCCTTGGGCTCGGCTTTCAAGTACCGATTAACCACCTCGTCGCTCGGGCCATCGGCCATCACGCGGCCGTCTCCCAGCCAGCACCCCCTTTTGCACAACTGCCGGATTGCTTGCATGTTGTGACTCACGAACAGCACCGTCCGTCCTTCTTTCGCCACTGCCCCCATCTTTCCCAAGCACTTTTTCTGGAACGCCGCGTCGCCGACGGCCAGCACTTCGTCCACCAGCAGGATCTCCGGCTCCAAATGGGCCGCCACGGCGAACGCCAGCCGGACGTACATGCCGCTGGAGTAATGCTTCACGGGTGTGTCGAGAAACTTTTCGATCTCGGCGAACGCTACGATCTCGTCGAATTTCCGGTCGATCTCCGCCTTTTTCATTCCCAGGATGACGCCGTTGAGATAGATGTTCTCCCGCCCCGTCAGCTCCGGGTGAAATCCGGTGCCCACCTCCAGCAGGCTCGCCACCCGCCCACGCAGCTCGACCCGCCCCTCGGTCGGCTCGGTGATGCGGGTCAGAATCTTCAGCAGCGTGCTCTTGCCCGCGCCGTTGCGGCCGATGACGCCGACCACTTCGCCCGGCTGCACGTCGAACGAAACGTCCTGCAGCGCCCAGATCGTCTCTTCCTGCTCCGGCGGCCGGCCGAGCCGGCGCAGCCGCCGCACGGGCGCGGCCGCCAGATCGACGAGGGCTTCCCGAAACGTCCGGGCCGCTTCCTCCCGCGCGCCGATCCGGTATTGCTTGCTCAATCCCTTGACGCTGATCGCCGGCGGCATTGCTACCGCTCTCTCTCTTCAGCCTTGAACAGCATGTTTGATCTTCTCGACGACACGCTCTGCAATAACCAGTGACTCATTGACCTCCTGCTCCGTCAGCTCCGAGGACGCCGTCATTGGGTATCGTTCTTCAATATAGTATTGGGTAATTTTCTGACATGCCGGGCGATATTCCTCAAACGAGGCATCGTAGACGACCACTTCATTGAGAAGCGTTTCGAGATCATGAATCCGCCTCAGCTTCCAGCCACGGGAAAGCAGATAGGCCTTAAAATATTTTTCAAGCGCCTGCTGAAGGTTGAATCCCGCCCCTTCTGGATCACCCAAGCCAAGCAGATTCTGGGCGCGCTTCAGCTCTTTTTCGATTCTCATCCAATCCTTGGGGTAGCCGGATTCTTTATGCTTCATAGAGAACCTCTCCCCGTTCGAGAATCTCCTGAAGAAACTGATCTCCCGCCCGCAGCCGCTCACTCACTTCCTGCGGGGACAGTACCAGCGGCTCGAACGGAATCAACCGGCTCGGATCGGAGACGATTCGAGCGACAGCCACCCGCCGATCGATCGGCCGCTCCCGCGTCTCTTTGATAATGCACATGTCGATGTCGCTATCTCGGTCCGGCTGACCATAGGCATACGAGCCGAATAAAATAATTTTGCTCGGTTTGTAGTCCTTTTTGAGTTTTTCTACGATTATTCGTATCGCTCGTTCGCTCTGCTGATCAACGACCATCTGTCTGTCCCTCCGCCTGAACTATGGAGCTCACCCTTTGAAAGTCAGAATCCCCCGGCGCTGCAACAGCTCGATGATCAGCTCGACCCCTTGCTGCGGGCTGAGCTCGGAGGTTTTGACGATCAACTCCGGGTGAACCGGCGGCTCGTAGGGGTCATCCACGCCGGTCATGCCTTTCAGTTGCCCGGCCCGGGCCTTCTTGTAGAGGCCCTTCGGGTCGCGCGCCTCGCAGACGGCCAGCGGCGCGTCGATAAACACCTCAAAGAAGTCGAGCTTCGCCACCTGATGCACGGCCCGGGCCTGGTCGCGATGGCTCCGGTAGGGCGAGATGAAGCTGGTGATCGTGATGAGGCCGACGTCGGCGAACAGCCGGGCCACTTCGCCGATGCGCCGGATGTTCTCCTCGCGTTCGTCGTGGCTGAACCCCAGGTCGCGGTTCAGCCCGTGGCGGATATTGTCGCCGTCGAGCACGTACGCCAGGCGGCCGCGCCGGATCAGCGCGCGCTCCAGCTCGAAGGCCGTGGTGCTTTTGCCCGCGGCCGACAGGCCGGTCAGCCAGAGCGTGCAGCCCCGCTGATCGAGCAATTTCAGCCGCTCGTCCCGTCGAATGTGGCTCGCAAAGGCCGTGATATTGGTCGCCCGTGAT
The DNA here is from genome assembly GCA_040755775.1 of Nitrospirota bacterium. Taxonomy (GTDB): domain Bacteria; phylum Nitrospirota; class Nitrospiria; order JACQCE01; family JACQCE01; genus JBFMAJ01. The sequence continues at coordinate 889 of JBFMAJ010000007.1, read as the reverse complement.
TCGCTCATGCAGCTCCGCTCCTCTCCTCGGATGATTCGTTACACCACGTCGGCAAACGTCCGCTCCATCGACCGAAAATAGAGGGCGCCGACGATCATTCCCGCGCCGGCCATGGCGCACGCCGCCGCCAGCCCGCCCCAGGGCATCGGCTGGCCGAGCAGCGCCGCTCGCCAGCCGCCGATCAACCCCGTCATCGGGTTCAACAGCAACAGCCATTGCCACCGCTCGGGCACCAGGCTCACCGGGTAGATCACCGGCGTCACAAACAGCCAGAGTTGGATCATGAACGGCACCACGTAGCGGAAATCCCGGTACGCCACGTTGAGCGCCGCGATCAGCAGGCCGATTCCCAGGGCCGCCGCCACCGTGCCGGCCACCAGCAGCGGCGCCAGCAGCATGGCCGCCCCCGGCACGATGCCGTAATAGACCATCATCAACAGCAGCACGACCGACGCCACGGCAAAATCGACCAACGATGAACCGACGGCGGCCAGCGGGATGATCAGCCGCGGGAAATAGACCTTCGTGACCAGATGGGCCGAGCCGACGACGCTGCCGGCCGACTGGCCGACGGCCGAGGCGAAGAGCGTCCAGGGCAGCAGTCCCGCGTAGAGAAAAATCGGATAAGGGAGCCCGTCGGAGGGCATGCCGGCCAGCCGGCCGAAAAAAATGCTGAAGACGACCATGTACATGACCGGCTGGATGATCGCCCAGAGCGCGCCCAACAGGGTTTGCTTGTAGCGCACCTTGACGTCGCGCCACACGAGAAAATAGAAGAGATCGCGATACCGGATGAGCTCGCGCCAATCCAGCCCCGCCCAGCCGGTCCGGGGCTCAATGACGGTGAGCGAGTCGGAGGCGCTCACGCGGCCAGCCCCACCACGTGCGC
>JBFMAJ010000006.1:0-24718 GCA_040755775.1 Nitrospirota bacterium | reverse complement strand
GCATCCGCTTCCGCCATCATCCCGACCTGCGCCGCATTCTGTTGCCGGAGGAGTTCAGCGAAGGCCATCCGCTGCGGAAGGATTTTCCGACGGTGGGCAAGGGCTGGCGCAACACCTTCGAGTTCTGGCCGGCGATGGAGCCGGGCCGGGAAACGGCCGTGCCGGTTGACGCGAGCGCGCTGGAACTGCCCCGGCCGCCGTCGAGAAACGGGAAGGGCGCCTGATGGCCGACGCGCGCGAAGAGTTTGGCTACATCGTGCACGACGTGCATGAGCCGGCCCCGGTGGAGACGGCGGCCGAGGAGGAGCGGCAGCCGCTCTTCCGGAGCGAGGATCTGCTCCTGAACATGGGGCCGCAGCATCCGGCGACCCACGGCGTGCTGCGCGTGGTGCTCGAGCTGGAGGGGGAGAAGATCGTCAAGGCCATTCCCTATCCGGGCTATCTGCACCGGGGCGTGGAAAAATTGGCCGAGGACGGCACCTACCACCAGTTCATCACCCACACCGACCGGCTCGACTACGTCTGCGCCATGTCGAACAATCACGCCTACGTGCGCGCCGTCGAGAAGCTGATGGGCATCACCGTGCCGGAGCGGGCCGAATACGTCCGCACCATCGTCGCCGAGATGCAGCGGATCGTCGGCCACCTCTTCTGGCTGGGCACGCAGGCGCTCGACATCGGCGCGATGACGATGTTCTTCTGGACCTTCCGCGAGCGCGACCGGCTGCTCGACCTGTTCGAGGCGCTCTGCGGCGCGCGGCTGACGGTCAGCTATTTCCGGATCGGCGGCGTCGACGTGCAGGGCGATCTCACGCCGGAGGTGATCCAGGCGTTGCGGCGCTTTCTGGAGCGCTTTCCCGCCCAACTGGAAGAGTACGAAGGGTTGCTGGCGAAGAACCGGATCTGGCTGGCCCGGACGAAGGACATCGCCGTGATTTCGGCCGAGGACGCGGTGAGCTTCGGCCTGACGGGCCCGCCGCTGCGGGGCTCCGGCGTCAATTACGACATCCGCAAGGCGGAGCCCTACAGCATCTACGACCGGGTCGAATGGGACGTGCCATTGGGCCGGCGCGGCGACACCTACGACCGCTATTGGGTCCGGATGCAGGAGATGCGGCAGAGCGCCCGGATCATCAGCCAGTGTTTGGACCAGTTGCCCGGCGGGCCGATCCTGGCCGAGCTGCCCGGCGTCACCTATCCGCGGCGTGACAAGATCATGACCGATATGGAGAGCATGATCCACCATTTCAAAGTGGCCTGCTACGGCTTCGACGCGCCGCCGGGCGAGGTCTACTGCGCCACCGAGACGCCGAAGGGCGAGCTGGGCTTCTACATCGTCAGCACCGGGGCCAACAAGCCCTACCGGCTGCGGGTCCGCGCCCCCTCCTTCATCAATCTGGGCGCCTTCGACCACATGGCCCGCGGCTACATGATCGCCGACGTGGTGACGATTTTTGGAACTTTTGATTTAGTGCTTGGAGAATGCGACCGGTGAACGAGACACAGAGCAAAAAAGGCTTGTCGGCAACGGCCCGTCGCGAGCTCCAGGAGCTGGCCGCCCGCTATCCGGTGAAGCGGACGGCGCTGCTGCACGGCCTGCGGCTGGTGCAGGAGGAGGCGGGCTACCTGACCGAGGCGGGCATGCGGGACGTGGCGGACGTGCTGGAGCTGACGCCGCATGAAGTCTACGACGTGGCGACCTTTTACACGATGCTGCACCTGCGCCCCAAGGGCGAGTACCTGCTGCAGGTCTGCCGGACGCTGCCCTGCGCGCTCTGCGGCGCCGAATCGCTTCTGGCCCACCTGGAGGAGCGGCTGGGCATCCGGGACGGGGAGACGACGCCCGACGGGAAATTCACGCTGATGACGGTGGAGTGCCTGGCCGCCTGCGACAAGGCGCCGGTCATGCAGGTGAACGACGACTACTACGAGTCGCTGACGCTGGAGCGGGTCGACCAGCTCATCGAGCAATGGCGCCGGGCGCCATCGAAACGCCATGGCTGAAGCGATCATCTTCCGCAACCGGGACATCCCCGGCTACACGGGCAGCCTGGCCGATTACGAGCGGCAGCAGGGCTACCAGGCGCTGCGGCTCATGCTCGACAAATATCCGCCGCCGGAGGTGATCGAACTGGTCAAGCGCTCCGGCCTGCGCGGCCGCGGCGGCGCCGGCTTCCCCACCGGCATGAAGTGGAGCTTTCTCCCCAAGGACCGCACCGTGACCTATCTGTGCTGCAACGCCGACGAGAGCGAGCCGGGCACCTTCAAGGACCGCGAGATCATGACGGTCGACCCCCACCAGATGATCGAGGGGATCATCATCGCCAGCTACGCCATCGGCGCGCGGGCGGCGTTCATCTACATGCGCGGCGAGTTCGCCAAGGAGGCGGCGATCGTCGAGCGGGCGATCCGCGAGGCCGACGGCGCCGGCTACCTGGGACGCAATATCCTGGGCAAGGGCTTCGACCTGGAGCTGCACCAGTACCGCGGCGCGGGCGCCTACATTTGCGGGGAGGAGACGGCGCTGCTGGAGTCGATCGAGGGCAAGCGGGGCTACCCCCGGTCCAAGCCGCCCTTCCCGGCCGTCTACGGCCTCTACGGCAAGCCGACGGTCGTCAACAACGTCGAGACGCTCGCCAACCTGCCCCACATTCTCCGCCGCGGCCCGGAGTGGTACGCGGCCATCGGCTCGCCGCCGAAAAGCCCCGGCACCCGGGTCTTCTCCGTCAGCGGCCACGTGAAGCGGCCGGGCAATTATGAAGTGCCGATGGGCATCACGTTCCGAGAGCTCATTTTTGATCTGGCCGGCGGCATGAAGAACGGCCGGCCGATGAAGGCCTTCATCCCGGGCGGGGCGTCGGCCGCCTTCTTCACACCGGCGCACCTCGACATCAAAATGGACTTCGACGAGGTGGCCAAGGCCGGCTCGATGCTCGGCTCCGGCGGCGTCACGGTGATGGACGATTCGGTCTGCATGGTCTGGGCGGCGGCCAACCTGCTGCACTTTTTCCATCACGAGTCGTGCGGCAAGTGCACGCCCTGCCGCGAAGGCAGCACCTGGCTCTGGCGGATGCTGCAGCGGATCGACCGGGGCCAGGGCCGGAAGGCCGATCTGGACTTGATGACGACGCTCTGCGGGAACATCGGCGGGCGCACGGTCTGCGCCTTCGGCGACGCCGAGATCGCGCCGGTGCTGAGCACGCTCCAGCACTTCCGCGCCGAGTACGAGGCGCACATCGACCGGCACGAGTGCGTCATGGGCCATGCCCGCCGAGGCACGGCTCCGCCCGAGGGCGACGGCCGTCCGAGCGACGCCGGCGCTCCGATCCGGTTCGTCGGCCATGAGACGAGGTGAACGGACCGATGGCTGAGCCCCTGACATCGCCGGTGACCTTGACGATCGACGGCAAAACCGTCACGGTCGAAAAAGGCACCTACGTGATCCGCGCCGCCGAGCAGGCCGGCATCCACATCCCCTACTTCTGCTCGCACATCCGGCTGAAGCCGGACGGCAACTGCCGGATGTGCCTGGTTGAGGTGGAGAAGATGCCCAAGCTGCAGACCGCCTGCAATCTGCCGGTGGCCGAGGGCATGGTGGTCCGCACCAGCAGCGACAAGGCGGTGCAGGCGCAGGAGGGCGTCATGGAATTTCTCCTGGCCAACCATCCGCTCGACTGCCCGCTGTGCGATCAGGGGGGCGAGTGCGAGCTGCAGGACCGCGCCCACCTCTACAGCGACAACACCAACCGGAACGTCGAACCGCGGCGCGCGCCGGAGAAGCGCTACTTCAGCCCGTTCATCGAGCGGGAGATGAGCCGCTGCATCCAGTGCCTGCGGTGCACCCGCTACTGCGGCGACATTCTCGACGTGCGGGCGATCGTCCCCGTCAACCGGGGCAACGGCGTGGAGATCAGCACGTTCATGGATCAGGAGCTGAACTGCGAGTTCTGCGGCGGCTGCGTGCAGATCTGCCCGGTGGGCGCCTTCACCAGCCGCGTGGTGATGTACGATTACCGGCCGTGGCAGCTCAAGAAGACCGAAACGGTCTGCACCTATTGCGCCGACGGCTGCTCGCTCCGGCTGGAGACCAAGATCACGGAAAATGAGGTGGTCCGGGTTACGTCCGATTGGAAAAAGGGGCGCAACATGGGCGATCTCTGCGCCCGGGGCTATTTCGGCTATCACTTCATCAACAGCCCCGACCGGCTGGCGGCGCCGCTGGTGCGCGAGGGACAGACGCAGGCCGAGTGGCCGCTGATCGAGGCGATCGAGCGGGCGGCCCAGCAGTTGACCGAGATCAAGCGCCGGTATGGCCCCGAGGCGATCGGCGGCGTGATTTCCGCCCGCTGCACCAACGAAGAAGCCTATCTGTTTCAAAAGCTGATGCGGCTGGCGATCGGCACGCCGCACGTCGACAGCTCGTCGCGCGACGGCCATCTGAACAGCGTGCGGGCGCTGCGGCCCGTCGCGGGCCACGCCCGGATGACGGCGCCCTATGAGGCGATCGAGGCGGCCCAGGTGGTGATGGTGATCGGCTCGGACATGACCGAGACCAACCCGATCACCGGCCTGCGGGTCAAAACCGCGCTGCGCGACCACGGCGCCACGCTGATTACCGTGGGGCCTTATCTCAAGGAGGTCGGGCCGATCAGCAACCTGGTCAACCGGGCGACGCTGCCGCTGACCGTGCGGCCGGGGACGGAAGGACTAATCGCCCGCGCGTTGGTCAAAGCCGTGGTGGAGGAGGGGCTGGCGTCGCCGTCGATCGCCTCCGCCATCGGCGGAGAGGCGCCGGCCTACGTCGAGCGGATTCGCGCGGCGGCGGGGCGGCTGGAGTGGAACGCGGTCGAGGAGCAAAGCGGTGCCTCAACCGCCGATATCAAAGAGGCGGCGCGCCGGCTGGCGTCGGCCGAGCGGGCCGTCATCCTCTTCGGCCAGGGCATCACCCGTCAGGCTGGAGGCTACGAGGCGGTGGGGGCGCTGGCCGATCTGGCGATTCTGACCGGCCTCTACGCCAAGGAGGGCAGCGGGCTCAATCCGCTGTGCGAAGAGAACAATGAGATGGGCGTGGCGGAAATGGGGGCGGCGCCCGAATATCTGCCGGGACTGATGGACGCGCAGGATCCCGCGGCACGCCAACGCTTCCGCGAGCTGTGGAAAGAAGAGCTGCCGGCCGGCGCCGGCTGGAGCCTGGCCGAAATGCTGGAGCAGGCCCGGCAGGGGCGGCTTAAAGCGCTCTATCTCGTCGGCGAAGACCCGTTGGGCGGCCTGCCGGCCTTGTCCGGTGTTCGGGAAGCGCTCCAGTCGCTGGAGCTGCTGATCTGCCAGGATCTATTTCTGACCGAGACGGGCAAGGCGGCACACATCGTGCTGCCGGCCTCGAGCTTCGCCGAGAAAGAGGGCACTGTGACGAACCACGAAGGGCGCGTGCAGAAGATTCGGCGGGCGATCGAGCCCGTCGGGGAGTCGCTGCCCGATTGGGAGCTCTTCAGCCAGTTGGCGGGCGCGCTGGGCTACCCGCTGGAGTATGCCAGCGCAGGCGAGATTACCGAGGAAATCGGCCGGGCCGTTCCCGGCTACGGCGATCAGGCCCGCTCCGATCATGACGCGATCCGCCGCTACGTCGCGACGGTCGGGGAGGAGGCATTGCGCGCGCGCTATCAGGCGCCGGCCGCGCCGACGGGGCGCAAGGGGCCGGCGGCGGCGTGGCAGTTGATCATCGGGCAGAGCTTGTATCATTCGGGCAAGTTGTCGCGCCGGGCCTCGGAGCTGCAAAAAATCGAGCCGGCGGGCCGGCTGCAACTCAATCCGCAAGACGCCGACCGGCTGGGCGTGGAGGAGGGCGACATGGTGCGGATGCGCAGGGCGGACGGGAATGGCGCCGCCGGAGACGTCCTCGTCCCGGTCGCCCGCCGGCCGAAAATTCCGCCGGGGAGCTGCCGGTTTCCCGGTCATTTCGCCGAGGCCGGCGTGCGCCACTTGGCCGACTGGAGCGTCGATCCGGTCACCCATGTGCCCTATTTCCGGTCGGGCCGCGTGCTGATCGAGCGCGCGCCGGCGGCCGGCGCCTGCCTGCCGGCAAGCAGGGCCGGAGCCAGCCGGGCCGCACGGGAACGGGGGGTGTGATGGATTTGTTGGTCTCGGTGACGATTACCACGGTGCTGATCGGCATCGTCATGGGCGCGGTGATGGTGCACGTCGCCTGGCTCACCTACCTGGAGCGGAAGGTGCTGGGCCACATGCAGGACCGGCTGGGGCCGATGGAGGTGGGCTTTCACGGGCTGCTCCAGCCGATCGCGGACGGCCTCAAGCTCTTCTTCAAGGAAGACATCATCCCCAGCGGCGCCAATAAAATCATTTTCACGGCGGCGCCCATCCTCTCGCTGGTGCCGGCGCTGATCGCGTTCGCCGTCATCCCCTTCACCGATTGGGGGCCGATCGCCGACATCAACATCGCGGTGCTCTACATCCTGGCGCTTTCCTCGATCGGGGCCTACGGCATTCTGCTCGGCGGCTGGGCGTCGAACAGCAAATATTCGCTGCTGGGCGGCCTGCGCTCGGCCGCGCAGGTGATCAGCTACGAGCTCTCCCTGGGCATGTCGCTGGTCGGCGTGCTGCTTTTAGCCGGCTCGCTGAGCCTGTCGAAGATCGCCGAGGCGCAGGCGGGCGGCTTCTGGCATTGGTACGCCATCGCGCTGCCGGCGCCGCAAATCGTGGCCTTCGTCATTTACCTCATCTCGGCGATCGCGGAGACCAACCGGCTGCCGTTCGATCTGCCGGAGGCGGAGAGCGAGCTGGTGGCCGGCTTCTTCACCGAATACAGCGGCATGCGCTTCGCCTTTTTCTTCATGGCCGAATACGCCAATATGGTTCTCGTCTCCTGCGTCGGCACGGTGCTCTTTCTGGGCGCCTGGCATCCGCCCTTCGACTTTTTGCCGTCGGGCGGCGTGTGGGGCGTGGGCTGGTTTCTGCTCAAGGTCTACGGTCTGCTCTTCATCTTTTTCTGGCTCCGGGCCACGCTGCCGCGGCTGCGTTACGACCAGTTGATGCGCCTCGGTTGGAAAACGCTGGTGCCGCTGGCGCTGGCCAACATCGTCGCGACCTCGGTGATCGCCTATCTGGCGCGGTAAACGGGAGCGGTCATGGCACAGCGGATCAGCCGGTTGTTCCGAACCATCTTTCTCGTGGAGATTCTGCGCGGCCTCGGGCTGACGCTCCGGCATCTCTTCGCCCGGCCGGTGACGCTGCAGTACCCGCATCAGAAACCGGAGGTGTCCCGGCGCTACCGCGGCGTCATGTCCCTGCTCCGGTATCAGGACGGCACCGAGAAATGCGTGGGCTGCGGCCTGTGCGAGGCGGTCTGCCCCTCCAACGTGATCAAGGTGGTCAGCGCCGAGCAGGAAGACACGCCGATGAAGCGCTACGCGCGGGAATATTGGTTCGATTTGAGCCGCTGCGTCTTCTGCGGTTTTTGCGTGGAAGCCTGTCCGGTGGACGCGCTGGCGATGACGCCCAACTATGAGTATTCGACCGTCAACAAGCGCGAGCTGATGCTCAGCAAGGAGACGCTGCTGGGGCTGGGCGACCGCTACTTCCCCAAGCAGCCGCCGAAGCCGGCCTTCGTCGGCTCCTGCGAAAGCGATCTTTACTTGTTGACGGTTCAGCGGAAAGGCTATCCGCTCAAGGGGACGGAGCACCAGACGCCGCCCTCGGAGCCGGCCATTTCGGTCAAACCCGGGCCGTCCGCGAGCGAGCAGAGCGCGCCGTGACCGCCCTGCTGTTTTTTTATTTTTCCGGCGGCATCATCATCCCAGCCCTGCTGGTGGTCCTGCTGCGCAATCCCGTCTACTGCACGCTTGCGCTGCTGGTGATGTTCGCGCACGTGGCCGGCTTGTACGTGCTGTTGAACGCCGAGTTCATCGCGGCGGTGCAGGTGATCGTCTACGCCGGCGCGATTCTGGTGCTCTACCTGTTCGTGGTCATGCTGTTGAACGTCAAGCGGGAGGAGCGGTTCCAGCGGCAGGTGATTCCGGCCTCCGTCGTCGCCGTGCTGCTGCTGGCCGAGGTGGTGGTGATCGTCTTCGGCGGACGCTTTTCCGCGCTGACCGGCGAGTTCCCCGCGTCCCGGATTGAGGAAGTCGGAAGCACGGCCGTCATCGGCCAGGAGCTCTTTTCCCGCTATCTGCTGCCCTTCGAGGTCGCCTCGCTGCTGCTGCTGGCGGCGATGATCGGCGCCATTGTGCTGTCAAAAAGGGTAAAGGGTGAGGGGTAAGGGGTGAAGGGAATGGCGCAAAGGTAGCGAATGGTTCCGTTATCCTACTACGTGGTCCTGAGCGCGGCGCTCTTCATGATCGGGCTGATCGGCGTGCTGATCCGCCGGAACATCGTCATCATCCTGCTCTCGATCGAGCTGATGCTCAACGCCGCCAACATCAATTTCGTGGCCTTTTCCCACTACGCTGAAATGGTGACGGGGCAGCTCTTCGTCTTCTTCGTCATGACGGTCGCCGCCGCGGAAGTGACCGTCGGCCTGGCGATCGTGATCGCCCTCTATCGCCGGCGCGCCACGCTCAACGTGGAAGAGCTCAGCCTGCTGAAATGGTAGCCCTCATCCCCGCGTTGCCGCTGGCGGCCTTTCTTGCCATCGGCCTTTCCGGCTCCTGGCTGCGCGGGCGCGGCCACTACGTCGGCGTTCCTGCCGTGCTTCTGTCGCTGGTTCTGTCGCTGCTGACGCTGTGGCGGGTGGGGCAGGGGCTGCGCGTCGATGACGAGCTGTACGTCTGGATCGTCTCCGGCGATTTTCGCGTCGCGATCGGCTGGCTGATCGATCCGCTCACGGCCGTCATGCTGGTGCTGGTGACGACGGTGAGCAGCCTGGTGCACGTCTACTCGATGGGCTATATGCGGGGTGATTCCGGGTACGACCGCTTTTTCGCCTATCTCGGCCTCTTTACCTTCTCGATGCTCATGCTGGTGCTGTCGAACAACTTGCTCCAGCTCTACATCTTCTGGGAAGCGGTCGGCCTCTGCTCCTACCTGCTGATCGCCCATTGGTACGAGCGCAAGAGCGCGTGCGACGCCGCCACCAAGGCCTTCGTCGTCAACCGCGTCGGCGATTTCGGCTTCGGTCTGGGCATCCTGCTGATCTTCCTCCTCTTCGGCGCGGTCGACTACGCGTCGGTCTTCGCGGCGGCGCCGGAAATGGCGAGCGCCACCGTGAATCTCCTGGCCCCCCTGACGTGGCTGGGCTGGGAGGCGGCGCGCTGGGACGTCGGCGCGCTGACGGTGATCTGCCTGCTGCTCTTCACCGGCGCGGTCGGCAAATCGGCGCAATTGCCGCTCCACACCTGGCTGCCCGACGCGATGGAGGGGCCGACGCCGATCTCGGCGCTGATCCACGCCGCGACGATGGTGACGGCGGGCGTCTTCATGGTGGCCCGGATGAGCCCGCTGTTCGATCTGTCGCCGGCGGCGCTGACCGTCGTGGCCCTGGTCGGCGGGGCGACCGCGTTGTTTGCGGCCACCATTGCTCTGACGCAGACCGACATCAAGCGGATCGTCGCCTATTCGACCGTCAGCCAGTTGGGATACATGTTCATGGCCGCAGGCGTGGGCGCCTACGCGGCCGGCATGTACCATTTGCTGACCCACGGGGCGTTCAAGGCGCTGCTCTTCCTCGGCTGCGGCTCGGTCATCATCGCCCTGCACCACGAGCAGGACATCCGGCGGATGGGCGGCCTGAAGGACGCGCTGCCGGTCACCCACTGGACCATGCTCATCGGATCGCTGGCCCTGGCCGGCTTTCCACTCACGGCCGGTTTTTTCAGCAAGGACGAGATTCTGCTGAGCGCCTGGTCGGCCGGCCCCTTGGGACAACTGCTGGCGTTGACCGGCCTGGCGACGGCCTTTCTGACGGCCTTCTACAGTTTCCGCCTGCTCTTCATCGTCTTTTGGGGAGCATCGCGCGTCGATCCCAAGCAGGCCGATCACATTCATGAGCCTCCGGTCACGATGACGGCGCCGTTGCTGATTCTGGCCGTCTTGTCGGTCATCACCGGCTACATCGGCATTCCCGGCTTTCTCGCGCCGGGTGAGACGGCCCCCCATGAGGGCCAGACGGGGATCGTGGCGGCGGCGATTCTGGCGGGGCTCGGCGGCATCGCGGCCGCCTACGTGCTGTACGTGCAATCGCCGGAGCTGCCCCGGCGGCTGGCGGAGCAATGGCGAACGCTCTACGCGCTGTCATTGAACAAATGGTACGTCGATGAGCTGTACGATCGATTGATCGTGCGTCCGACGGTGCGCTTGGCCCACGCGCTCTGGCGCCACATGGACGTCCGGGTGATCGACGGCGCCGTCAACGGCGTCGCCGCCCTGTTGAGCCAGTGGGCGGGCCAGGCGCGCCGGATGCAGAGCGGCCAGTTGCAGCACTACGCGCTGGTGATGACCGTCGGCCTCTTTCTGCTGGTGAGCATGTACTTCTTCTGGTGAGTCGGACATGGACGTTCTGCTCAGCATCGTGATCTTTCTGCCGGCCGCCGCCGCGGCGCTGCTGCCGTTGCTGCGCGGCGATGAGGCGGTCAAGCGGTTCGCCCTGGCCGCGACGTTGGTCAATTTCGCCCTGTCGCTGCCGCTGTGGGCGGCCTTCGATCCGGCCACGCCCGCCATGCAGTACGTGGCCGAGGCATCCTGGATCCCGCGGTTCGACATCTATTACCGGGTCGGCCTGGACGGCATCAGCCTGCCGCTGGTCCTGCTGACGACGGGCCTGATGCCGATCTGCGTCCTCTGCTCCTGGCGCGCGATCGACCGGAAGGTGACGGAGTTCATGATCAGCCTGCTGCTGATGGAAACGGCCATGATCGGCGTCTTCGCCGCGCTCGATTTCGTCCTCTTCTATATTTTCTGGGAGGCGATGCTGATCCCGATGTATCTGATCATCGGCGTCTGGGGCGGCCCCAACCGCCTCTACGCGGCGATCAAATTTTTCCTCTACACGCTGGCGGGCAGCCTGCTGCTGCTCGTGGCGCTGCTGGCGCTCTATTTCGAAGGCGGCCGGACGTTCGACCTGACAAAGTTGATGGGCCAGCCCTACAGCCCGCTCTTCCAGCAGCTGATCTTTCTGGCCTTCTTCCTCGCCTTTGCGATCAAGGTGCCGATGTTCCCGTTCCATACCTGGCTGCCGGACGCGCACGTGGAGGCGCCGACGGCCGGCAGCGTGATTCTGGCCAGCGTGCTGCTGAAAATGGGCGCCTACGGCTTCCTGCGTTTCTGCCTGCCGATGACGCCCTACGCCTCGCAGGCGTGGATGCCGTGGATCGCCGCCCTGTCGGTCATCGCCATCGTCTACGGCGCCTACATGGCGCTGGCGCAGGACGATTTGAAGAAGTTGATCGCCTATTCCAGCGTCAGCCACATGGGCTTCGTGACGCTGGGAATTTTCGTGTTCAACGCGCAGGGCATCGAAGGCGCCTTGCTTCAAATGATCAACCACGGCATTGCCACGGGCGCGCTCTTCCTGTGCGTGGGCGTGCTCTATGACCGCACCCACAGCCGGTTGATCGCCGATTACGGCGGGCTGGCGCGGACGATGCCGCTCTTCGCCGTCTGCCTGATGATCTTCGTCCTCTCCTCGCTGGGCCTGCCGGGGACCAACAGCTTCGTCGGGGAGTTTCTGGTGCTGGTCGGCGCCTTCCGCGTGAGCCCGTTCGTCGCGACGCTGGCCGCGCTGGGCATCATCCTGGCGGCGGTCTACCTGCTCTGGATGGTGCAGCGGGTGATGTTCGGGGTTTCGCCGCCGTCGTGGCGGTGGCCCGATCTCTCCTGGCGCGAAGCTGTGACGCTCGTTCCGCTCGTGGGGCTGGTCTTTTGGATCGGTTTCTATCCCGATCCCTTCCTGTCGCGCATGCACAGCAGCGTGGCCGCGCTGGTGCAGCAGGTCAATCCGGCCGCGGAGCCGGAGTCCAACCTGCTGGTGCGGCTGCTGGAGCCGTTCCGATGATGCCGGAGCTGCGCCTGGAGGAGCTCCTGGCCGTGGCGCCGGAGATCATCGTCGCGGCGGGCGCCTGCCTGATCCTGCTGGCGGATCTGGCGACGCCCGCCCGGCAACGCCCGCTGCTGGCCTATGCCGGCCTGGCCGTGCTGGGCATCGCCGGCGCGGCGACGCTGCTGCTCCTCTCCTCGCGGCTGGAGGCGTTCAGCGGGCAATTCATCCTCGATCCCTTCGCCTCCTATTTCAAGCTGCTGCTCTACGGCGCCACGGGGCTGACGATTCTCTTGTCGATCCGGTACGTCCAGATCGAGCGGATCCATTACGGGGAGTACTACGCGTTTCTGCTGCTGGCGACCTGCGGCTTGATGGTCATGGTCTCCAGCGGCGACCTGCTCATGATCTTTCTGGGGCTGGAGCTGGCCGCCGTGTCGCTCTATATCCTGGTGGGGCTGAACCGGCACGAGCTCCGGCCGATCGAAGCGTCGGCCAAGTACTTTGTCCTGGGGTCGCTCTCCTCGGCGATCTTTCTCTACGGGATGTCACTGCTCTTCGGCGCCACCGGCAGCACCCAGCTTCGGGCCGCCGCCGTGGCGCTGGCCGCCGGCCCGATCGCGGCCAATCCGACGTTGCTCATGGCGATGATCTTTTTGCTGGCCGGATTCGGGTTCAAGGTGGCGATCGCGCCCTTCCACATGTGGACGCCCGACGTCTACGAAGGAGCGCCGACGACCGTGACGGCGTATATGTCGGTCACCACGAAAGCCGCGACGTTTGCCGTATTTCTTCGAGTATTTATTGAGGTTTTTGGCGCCGCCCGCGCGGACTGGACCCCCTGGCTGATCGCGCTCTGCGTCGCCACGATGGTCATCGGCAACCTGGCCGCCATCGTGCAGCAGAACATCAAGCGGATGCTGGCCTATTCCAGCATCGCGCACGCCGGCTACGCCCTGATCGGGCTGATCGTGGGCAACGAGCTGGGCGTCATGAGCCTGATGCTCTACATGGCCGTCTATGCGATCATGAACCTGGGGGCCTTCGGCGTCGTGATTCTGATGCGCCGCGCCGGCGTGCAGGGGGAGCAGATTCAGGAGTGGGCCGGCCTGGCCAAGTCGCATCCCGCGGCCGCCTTCGCGATGCTGATCTTCATGGTGTCGCTCACGGGCCTGCCGCCGACGGCCGGGTTCGTCGCGAAGTTCTATCTCTTCATGGCTGCCGTCGACGCCGGGCTGGCGTGGCTGGCCGTGGTGGGCGTGCTGCTGTCGGCGGTCTCCGCCTATTATTATCTCCGGGTGGTCATGGTGATCTACATGAAGGAGCCGGACCGGCCCATTGAGCTGGCCTGGACGCCGGCCGCGGCGGCCGCCCTGCTGCTCGTCGCCGTCGCCACGCTGCTGGTCGGCGTCTATCCGGCTCCGCTGGTGAATTACGCCTCGGCGGCGGTGCTCCAACTCATTCCGTAACCGGAGCATCTCCTCGAGAAATTGCCATTTTTCGCTATTTCTGCTACATTTTGTTCGTAATGTTCAGCTATTCCCGGGACTTTTGAGTCTACGAGGGCAACCCATCACTCCGGGATTCACAACGCGCACGCCGGTCATGCTGGCCCGGCTCAGAGTGCCGGCGTCCGGGCAACGCGCGTAAGAAGGCGGCCGTGTCCCCCCGATCATCATCCCATCGCTCGCCGCGGGCCCAGACGGAGTTGCTCCAGCGGTATCAGCACCTCATGCAGGCGGCGCCGGTCTGGTTTTGGGCGGCGAATCCGTCGGCCACCGAGATCCATCTGGCCAGCCCCGGAGCGAAAGCGTTGACCGGATACGAGCCGGAGGAGTTCATCCGGGACCCCGGCCTCTGGTTCCGGATCATCCCTGAGGAGGACCGCCCGATTGTCATTGAGGCGAATGAGCGCGCGCGAAGGGACAAGGTGACGACCTCCTTCGAATGCCGGATACGGCGCAAGGATGGGGCGCTGCGCTGGATGTACGACGTGGTGATCCCCGAGTGCGACCAGGCGGGCAATCTGACCGGCGTCTACGGTTTTGCCCTTGACGTGACCGATCGAAAGGAAGCGGAACGGGCTCTGGCCCGGTTCAATCAGGAGCTGGAGGATCGCGTGCGGGAGCGGGCCGCGCAGGTCGAAGAAAGCCAGCGCGCCCTGTCGATGCTGATCGGCAACCTGCCGGGCATGGTCTACCGCTGTCGCAACGACCGGGACTGGACCATTGAATTCATGAGCGAAGGATGCACGGCGCTGACCGGCTATGCGCCGGCCGATTTTCTCCAGCGCAGGGTCTCCTTTGGAAAAGACGTGATCCATCCCGACGATCAGGAGCCGGTCTGGAGCGATGTGCAGACGGCGCTGAACGAGCGGCGGTCCTATCAGTTGACCTACCGGATCCGGACCCGGACCGGGGAGGAAAAGTGGGTCTGGGAGCAGGGCGGCGGGGTCTATGCGCCCGACGGCGCCCTGCTGGCGCTCGAGGGATTCACCGCGGACATCACGGAGCATCGGCGAATCGAGCGAGAAAATGCGGTGAGGGCCCGTCAGCATGCCGCCGTGGCCGGGCTTGGGCAGCTCGCCCTCGCCGGGGCCGATCTGACCCAATTGATGAACCAGGCGGTGCGGTTGGCCGCGGAATGCCTGAATGTGGAATTGTGCAAGGTGTTGGAATGGCTGCCCGAGTCGCACGCCCTGCTGCTTCGGGCCGGAGTCGGCTGGGACGACGGCATGGTGGGCCGCGCCACCGTGCCCGACAGCAATGAGTCGCAAGCTGGCTATACGTTGCTGTCGTCCGCCCCCGTGGTCGTCGAAAACCTCCAAACCGAATCGCGTTTCAAAGGACCGGCGTTGCTCCTGAAGCATGGCGTGGTCAGCGGCGTCAGCGTGGCCATTATGGGGCGAGTGCGGCCGTATGGCGTCCTGGGCGCGCATACGGCCCAACGCCGGGAATTTTCCAAGGATGACACCAACTTTCTGCAATCCGTCGCCAATGTGCTGGCCGAGGCGATCGAGCGGAAGCGGGTCGAGGGCGTGCTCCGGGAAAATGAGCGCACAATGTCGACGCTGGTCGCCAATTTGCCCGGCTATGTCTACCGGTGCAAGAATGACTCGGTCTGGACGGTAGAATTCATCAGCGAGGGCGTGCGGGAGGTGACGGGCTATGCCGCCGATGAGTACCTGCGGCGAACCATCACCTGCGGAGAAAAGACGCATCCAGAAGACCGCGAGCGCGTGTGGCAAGAAGTGCAGCAGGCGCTGGGCCAACGCCGGTCCTTCGAGACGACCTATCGCATCCGGACCAAATCCGGCGAGGAGAGGTGGCTCTGGGAGCGGGGGCAGGGCATTTTCTCCTCTGACGGGACACTGCATCACATCGAGGGGTTCGTCACGGACGTCACGAAGGCGAAGCGGGCGGAGCTGGAACGCGTGCAGACGGAAGCGGTGCTGGCCGAGCTGTCCAGCGCGGTCGAGCAGACGGCGGACAGCGTGTTCATCACCGACCGGGCCGGCGTCGTGCAGTATGTCAATCCTTCATTCGAGGCGATGACCGGATACGCCAAGCATGAAGTGATCGGCGAGAACGCCCGGCTGCTGAAGTCCGGCTATCATCCCGCCCGTTTTTACGAAACATTGTGGAAGACCATTCTGGACGGGCACGTCTTCCGGGCCGTCTTCATCAACAGAAAGAAGAGCGGCGACACCTACTACGAAGAGAAAATCATCACGCCGATCAAAGACCGCGACGGGCGCATCACCCATTTCGTGTCCACCGGCCGCGATATCACCGAGCGGACGCGGGCCGAGGAGGCGCGGGAGCGGCTGGCGGCCGTCCTGGAGGTGACCACCGACTTCGTCGGCACGACGGACGCCGACGGCCGGTTCCTCTTCATCAATAAAGCCGGCCGCGCGATCGTCGGCATTGACCAGAAGGCGTCCGTGTCGTCGATGCAGATCGTCGATTGTCATCCGCCCTGGGCCTCCACGCTCATTCTGAACGAGGCGATTCCGCGGGCGGTTCAGCACGGCGTCTGGAGCGGGGAGACCGCGCTGCTGACGCGGGACGGGCGGGAGATCCCGGTCTCCCAGGTGATTCTGGCC
Source organism: Nitrospirota bacterium (assembly GCA_040755775.1). Taxonomy (GTDB): domain Bacteria; phylum Nitrospirota; class Nitrospiria; order JACQCE01; family JACQCE01; genus JBFMAJ01. The sequence goes on along the minus strand of JBFMAJ010000006.1, from coordinate 8,630 downwards.
CACAAGGCGGCCGACGGCACCGTCGAGTACATCTCCACCATCGCGCGGGACATCAGCGAGCGGAAGGCGCAAACCGCGGCGCTGGAATACCAGGCGACCCACGACGCGCTGACCGCGCTGCCGAACCGGAATCTGCTCCACGACCGGCTGCGCCAGGCGATTCTGTCGGCCCAGCGCGAGCACCATGCGCTGGCGCTGCTGGTGCTGGATTTGGACCGGTTCAAGGAAATCAACGACACGCTGGGCCACCATCACGGCGATCTGCTGCTCAAGGAAGTGGGGCCTCGCCTGCGGGCCGCGCTGCGCGAATCTGACACGATCGCCCGGTTGGGCGGAGACGAATTCGCCGTCCTGCTCCCGTCGGCGGACCAGGAGGGCGCCGTGATGACGGCGCAAAAGATTCTCCAGGCCTTGGAGCGGCCGTTCCTCTTCGACGAATTGGTGCTGGACGTGGAGGCGAGCATCGGCATTGCGCTGTTCCCCGAGCACGGGTTGGACGCCGAGACGATCCTGCGCAAGGCGGACGTGGCGATGTACATGGCCAAGCAGGCCGGCAGCGGGTACGCTCTCTACGCGTCCGAACACGACCAATACAGCCACCGCCGGCTGTCGCTGATGGGCGAGCTGCGTCACGCGATCGAGCGGGAACAGCTCTTTTTGCATTACCAGCCGACGGTGAATCTGGCCAGCGGACAGGTGATCGGGGTGGAGGCGCTGCTGCGGTGGCAGCACCCCAAGCACGGCCTGGTGCCGCCGGAGCAATTCATCCCGCTGGCCGAGCAGACCGGTTTGATCAAGCCGTTGACCGAAATGGTCGTCGTCTCCGCCCTGCGCCATTGCCACGGCTGGCAGCAGGCCGGCATTCGGCTGAGCGTCTCCGTCAATCTCTCCGCCCGGACGCTGCATGACCCCACGTTTCCGGACCAGATCGACAAGCTGCTGACCGAGCGGGGCGTCCCGCCGCGGCTGCTGGAGCTGGAGCTGACCGAAAGCGCGATCATGGCCGACCCCGACCGCGCCATGGAGATTCTCAGTTGCCTCAGCATCATGGGCGTCCGGCTCGCCATCGACGACTTCGGCGTCGGCCATTCGTCGCTGGCCTACCTGAAAAAGCTGCCGGTGCACGAGATCAAGATCGACAAATCGTTCGTCCTGAACATGGATACGGATCCGGACGACGTCATGATCGTGCGCTCCATCATCGACCTGGGGCACAGCCAGGGGCTGAAGGTCGTGGCGGAGGGCGTCCGAAGCCAGGCCGCGCTGGACCGCCTGGTCGAGCTGGGGTGCGATTCGGCGCAGGGCTACTTCATCAGCCAGCCGATCCCGGTGGACGCCCTGCTGACCTGGATGCACAATTCTCCCTGGACCGTGACCAAAGTCTGACGCGCTCCTTCGCGCGCGTCCCCCGCGCCGCCGGTCGATGATTCCACTCCGCGACGATAATCCGACGACCCTGGTGCCGTGGGTCACGGTGGCGCTGATCGCGGCCAACGTCGTGGCGTTCATCTACGAGGTGCTGCTGGGGCCCAACCTGGAGCCCTTTCTCTTCAGCTTCGGCGCGATTCCGGCGCGGCTGTTTGACGGCGGTCCGCCGCCGGGCGAGCCCGCCTTGAGCGTCGCTCCGCCGGTGACGGTGTTCTCCTCCATGTTTCTTCACGGCGGCTTGATGCACCTGGGGGGAAACATGCTGTATTTGTGGATTTTCGGCAACAACATCGAGGACGCCCTGGGCCACGTGCGATTCATTCTGTTTTATCTGATCAGCGGCGTCATCGCGGCCTACTCGCACGCCATCAGCGATCCCGGCTCCATCGTGCCGATGATCGGGGCCAGCGGCGCCGTCTCCGGCGTGCTGGGCGCCTACCTGGTGCTCTTTCCGCGGGCGCAGGTGCTGGCCCTGGTGCCGATCGGGTTCATGCTGCAGACGGTCCGGCTCCCGGCGCTCGTGTTTTTGGGGTTCTGGTTTATCCTGCAATTCATCTACAGTCTGTTCAATCTGGGGGGCATGGGCGGCGGGGTGGCGTGGTTCGCCCACGTCGGCGGTTTTCTGGCGGGCGTCGTGCTCATCCGTCTGCTCGTGCGCCGGGATTTCCGCCGGCGGTACCGGGCGTAGCGTCGCCCGGCTCGTGCTGAGATGACCACGCCGTCGATCGAAATGATCCAGGCGCAGATAGAGACCGTCGAGCCGGAGCGGTTGCGCGAGCATCTGGCCCGGCTCTCGGTGGTGCGCAACCAATTGCTCAACCCGCGCGCCATCCGCCAGGTGACGGCCTCCATCGCCGACGCATTCGAACGGGCCGGACTGCCGGTGCACCGGGAGTCGTTCCATTGGTGGGCGTCCGGCTGGCGGCGCCATGACAATCTGATCGCCACTCTTCCGCGCGGCGGGGCGGCGGACGCGGAGCGCGTCATCATCGGCGCCCATTACGACACGGTGCCATTTTCGCCCGGCGCGGATGACAATGCCAGCGGCGTGGCGGCGCTCCTGGAAGTGGCCCGAGTCTGCGCGGCGGCCCCGAGCCCGCCGACGCGGCGGGTGGAGTTCATCGCGTTCGGCATGGAAGAGGAGGGCTGCGTCGGCAGCCGCCGCCACGCGGCCCGCCTGGCCCGCCGCCGCGCGCCCGTGGCCGCCATGGTATCGCTGGAGTGCATCGGCTACACCGACCGGCGCCCTCAATCGCAACGGACGGTGCCCGGCCTGCCCATCGCGGTGCCCGATCGCGGGACCTTTGTGGGCGTCATCGGGAATCCGCCGGCCAAATCCGTCATGGCCGTGTTGGAACGGGCCGCCCGTCTGGCGGCGCCCCAATTAGAAACCGTAATGCTGCTCCTCAAAGACGACGGACGCAGCCTGCCGGCCACACGCCTCAGCGATCACGCCCCGTTTTGGGATCACGGCTATCCGGCGCTGCTCCTGACGGACACGGCCTTTCTTCGCAATCCCCATTATCACCAACCCCATGACCGGCCGGAAACGCTGGATCTGGACTTCATGACGCAGATCACCCGCAGCATGGCGGCCTTCGTGCTCATGCTGGCGTTCGGGGACTCCTCCGGGCCGGGGGCGCAACCGTAAAGCCTTACGGCTTGCTCCTGTACGCGGATTGTGCCACAATGACACGTCCATCGCGGCTGGATCCCGCGAGTCCTCTCTAAGGAGTTTCATCATGCAGCACCAACGTCGAAAACCCCGGCCACGGGGCCAGGCGCACCCGTTCCCGTCACGCGACGACCGCGCTCCGACGGCCTATTTGCACCGGCGCCCGGCGCGCCCGCAGGGTCCCGGTCGTGGCCACGGCCGCCCCGGACCGCAGCAGGGCCACGGCCGCCCCTCGCCCGGCCACGGCCGGCCGAGGCCGGCATCGACGATGCCGGGCCGGGGAGTGCCGGGACGCGAGCCGCGGCCCCTAGGGCCGGCTCCTTCCGGCGCCAGGATGCCGGAGCCCTCGACGCGCGTGGGGGGCATCGATCCGTTCGAGTTGTTTTGCGCCTATCATTTGGGCATTACCGAACGCAAGGGCTACGCGCCGGCGAACATCCACGAGGTGGCCCGGCGGTTTCGCGTCGATCCATCCGTCATCAAACAGGCCCTGCAAGCCTACGGCATGGACCCCGATGCCATTTTAAACACCCAATTCGATCTGACCATGGCCCAACTCGACATTCAGGTGGCGCCGGAGGGGATCGACCGGATCGAGCTGGCCAAGTCGATCTACGAGGAGTTCCGGTGTGCGCCACGAGCCGCCCGGGATTGGCGGCGGGTGCTGGAAGAGGACGCGAAGGAGAACGCGAAAATCTTCGGCAAACGATGACGCGCCAGCGGCGCCCACGTCGAAGGAGACGACCATGCCACAGGCCATGAAGAGGAAACGGTCAGAACGCGCGAAGCGCCCGCGGGCCGCCGCCATCGGGCAGAAGCCGAGACGGACGGCCGCGGCCGCCTCCCCGATGAGCGCCGAGCCGTTTCGGCTCGACCGCGGCCAGCGCATGCTCGAAGTCGGCAGCCACATGATCACCTACTACATGTTTCTCTCGCACCAGTTGCTACCTCTGGCCGGGGAGGCGGACGGGGTTTACCCCGAGGGTTCACCCCGAGGGGCGGCCGACGCGTCAAATTCATCGAACCGCTTCGCGGGACAGTTCAATGAGGTGCGCCGGTGCCTGCTCCGGGTCGTCGGTCACCATCCGGTGCTCCGTGGCAAGATCGAACGGGTGGCCGAGGAGACCGAACGCATGCTCGCCGACGCCAGCCGCTATCCGGCGGGCCATCCCACCCGACAGACGCTTCAGCGGGAGGCGAGGGCGCTCTGCCAGCGCCTGCGGGAAAATTCCCGGGCCATGAGCGACCTGGTCGCCGTGCTGCGCAATGTTTAAGTTTTTGTCTGCCGGCCAGTCCGCCCGCCGCTAATCCTTGTGCACATCTTGACATCGGTTTGCTGGATTGCGTATTGTACTGACTGGTTGGTACAGATGAGTCCCCGGCAGTCAGCCAAACGAGAGCAGATTATCGAGCAGGCGGCCAAGCTGGTCCACCTGAAAGGGTTTCATCACACCAGCGTGGATGACATTCTCGAGGCATCGGGGGCCGGGAAAGGGCAGTTTTACCATTATTTTCAGAGCAAGAATGAACTGGGGCTGGCCATTATCGACTGGGGCGCCGGCCGGATGCGCTCCACGCTGCTGGAAAAGGTCGAGCAGGGACAGGGGTTGGAGGCGATTCAATGGATGCTGCGCTGCGTGCTCGAGACCGCCCGGGCCGCGCGATGCAACGGAGGCTGTCCATTGGGCAATCTGGCCGCGGAAATGAGCGACGTGCATGAGCCGTTCCGCCGCCGGCTGGCGGAGGTGTTCGAGTCCTGGCGGGCGGTGGTGGCGCGCACGCTGGCGGCGGCCCAGCGGCGGGGTGAAATCGGGCCGGACGCGGACGTCGCCAACTTGTCGTCGCTGATTCTATCAACCGTCGAAGGCGCGATTCTGCTGGCGAAGGTCCAGCATGACGCGCGGGTGATGGAACGATCGTTTGAGGGGCTGTGGGAGTGCATGAAACGGTGGCAGGCATGAGGCGCGGTCGTCTCATGCGGCGCCGATCCGACAGCGGAAGGGGAGGAGGAACAATGAACTGCGCGCGTTGCCAGAGTGTCATGGCGCTTGAGCGGTTCTGCGATCTGTACGATGAGACGGGCCAGCTCTGCTTTATGGGCTGGCGGTGTCTGTCGTGCGGGGAGGTCATCGATCCTGTCATTGTCAAAAATCGACGGCAACGGCAGGGGGCCTCGCCGGCGCGATCGCGGGCTAGGCGGCGTCAAGCTCAACTGGCGTAAATTAAATTGACCTGGCTCGGGCAGCGGTGATAGGCTACGGGCATTCGACGTCCGCCGAACCGTCAGGAGGAATGTCCTATGCCATTGCTCTCTCCCGATGACACCGCCGTCCGTCTAAGCCGGCTTGCCGGCTGGCAGCTGGTTGATCACGCCATCCAAAAGCAATTTATGTTTGAGACGTTCCTGGACGGCGTTCGTTTTGTCGACCGGGTCGCCACGCTGGCCGAGGCGTTTGATCATCACCCGGATATCGATATTCGCTACAAGCGGATCACCATGACGCTGTCGACCCACTCGGCCGGCGGCATCACGGAAAAGGACTTCGCTCTCGCGGAGCAGATCGACAAAGTGGTCAGGCGCTAACGTATGACGACGCCGTCCGTCCATCCCGTCGAGATCAAAAAAGAGCCCGCCGGGCTGCGCGTCACCTGGGCCGACGGACACGTCGGAGTGTACGCCCACCGGTATTTGCGGGCCAATTGCCAGTGCGCCGCCTGCGTGGACGAGTGGACGCGCAAGGTGCTGGTCGCCGTGGATCAGATTCCCCCGGACATTGCGCCGGCCGCCATCCGGCCGGTGGGCCGCTATGCCGTGCACATCGCCTGGAGCGACGGCCACGAAACGGGCATTTATGCGTTCACCCTGTTGCGCCGCCTCTGTCCCTGCGCCGAATGCCAACCCAGCGGCGCCCCGCTGATCGCGAGTCAGAGCTAGGCCCGCCCATGGGACGGCCCGCCGCCATCGATTTCGATCACGTGAAAACGCTCCTGAAACGGTCGGCCGTCGTCTTCACGGAGGAGCCGGACGGCCGGCTGGAGATCGGCGGCGGGCCGGAGGAGTATCTCATCGAGCTTGACGCCGAGCGGGGCGTCTCCTGCCTGTTCGGCGTCGACATGGAGGAGCTGCGGTTGCTGGTGTCGGGGTCCGGCAACGAGGATCTGGGGGAAGACGAGCTGCAGCGGGTGGCCCGCGAGCACCTGCGCCCGTTGCGCCGCCGGTACGAGGCGCTCTTCACCCGCGCCGGATTCGTCGAAGAAGTCCGCGTCGACGCCCACTCGTATGCGGTGGCCTTCGTCAAGGCGGTCGCCGGCATGCCGCCGGAGACCGTGGTGGAGTGGGTGCGGTGGGCCCGCCGGCCGGGCCGGGCGGCGGGCTGAGGCGGCGATGATCGTTCGATCACTGCGCGCGATCCTGCTGTGGGGGCTGCTGTTGTCGCCGCTGCCGGCGGGCGCGCTGGAAGAAACCGTCCAGAAGCCTCCGGCCGCCCCGGTCGGGAAGACCCACGAGGTCACGGTGGAAAAGGGCACGTTCGCCTTTTCGCCCCAAATTCTGGCGATCCATCCGGGCGACGTGGTGAAGTGGATCAACCATGACGCAGAAACCCATTTGGTGGTGACGCAGGACCCGAACGCCTCCACGCGGGAGTTGCTCGTCTATAAAACGCTCAAGCCGGGGGAGACGTACGAGCACCAATTCCAGCGGGCGAACGCCTACAATTTCTTTTGCGCCATCCATTTTCAAATGTGGGGCAGCGTGACGGTCGCTCCCTGAATCAGATGGCCATTCGCATCACGCGAGTCTATACCCGAACGGGCGACCGCGGCATGACCGGCCTGGTGGGCGGCAAGCGGATCGCGAAAGACAGTCCGCGGGTTCAGGCCTACGGCGCCGTCGATGAATTGAACAGTTGGGTGGGGCTCGCGCGGGCGCATCTGCGGACGGCTCCTCTGGCCCCGCCCCACCAGCGGCTGGTGGAAGAGCAGTTGCAGGAGATCCAGCAGCAGTTATTCGATCTCGGCGCGCAGTTGGCCACGCCGTCCGGCGCGATGGCCGACCATTCTCCTCAAGCCGGTGAGCGCGAGGCGGCGGGCCTGGAGCGATGCATGGACCGGCTGCTGAAGGAGCTGAAGCCGCTGGATTCCTTTATCCTGCCCGGAGGCGGCGCGTTGACGGCTACGCTGCACCTTTGCCGGGCGGTCTGCCGGCGGGCTGAACGGGACACCGTGCGGTTGGCGCGCGCGGCGCGCATCGGCCGAGGTCCGGTGATCTATCTGAATCGGCTGAGCGATCTTTTTTTCGTGCTCGCCCGGTGGGTCGGGCTGCAATCCGGAGAGACCGAGGTATTGTGGCGCGGCGCGTCGTGGAAGGAATCAGCCAGGAAATAATTTAAGAATTACATGGTGATATCAGTATAAGTAGTTGATTCAAAATACATAAATATAGTCAATCAAACCTCGTTTTTTCCTCGCTTGTCGGTTTGACAGTCTTTCCGGGTGCCGCTATCTTTACGCACACCATGGGCGCGCGCCATCCATATCGTTATCTGTGCGCCGGTTTGGCGGCGGTATTGACCCTCTGGAACGGAGGGCCGGCCGCGGCCGGCGAGATGGCCGCCTACCAAAACGCCCGGTTTGGCATCAGCCTGAACTATCCGGCCTCCTGGACGCAACAATCCGGCCGCACGCCGTCCGATTTGCTGGAGTGGGCCGCGGAGTTTCTTGCCGGGGGGGGCCGGCGCGAAGCGCTTCCGGTCGGCTTGAGCCAGATCGAGCTGTTGACCGTCGAGGCCGATTGGGCGGCGACCATTCATAACCGCCGGGTGAGGCCGAGCTGCGGAGTCGTGTACCGCCCGGCGACCGGCGCGGTGGAGTTTGCGCAGCTCGTCAAATTGTACGCCGGCGAATTGACGGCGGTCACGCCGGCCATGCAATGGCACCGCGACCGGTTGGCGCAGACTCCGCCGGTCATGATCGTGGACTATCCGGTCTTCTTTCCCGACGGCACGCCGGTCCATCATTTTGACGCCCTGATCGAGACGCAGAACCGCCGGGGACTGTTCATCGTGGCCTGCGGGGGCGCCGCGGACGCGAACGCGGACCGCCTGCGGGAGCACTTTTTCGACCTCCTCGGGAGCTTTCAGCAGCATCCCGTCGCCGTGCCGGCCAGCGGCCGCTAGACCGCCCTTCCGTACGCCGCGCGATACAGTCCCGCCGCCTCTTTCGGATTCAGGAGACGTTGCGTTACAATGAAAACAATTTGGATCGCTCGCATCGAACGCGTCCCCCATTCGCGACCCTGCTGGCCTCGCTGGCGCTGCTCTGCCCGCTCGGGCCGGCGGCCTGCGCGGATCGCACCGATTCCGGCGCCGCGCCGCCCCCGCCGGAAGTCACGGCCATCACCGTGCAGCCCCGCGATTTGCCGGCGGTGTTCGAGTACGTGGGGCAAATCGCCGGGATCCGGGAAGTCGAGGTTCGCCCGCGCGTTTCCGGCATCCTGGAACGGTGGAACTACACCGAGGGTTCGGCC